>CAMHIV010000220.1 GCA_946185185.1 uncultured Treponema sp.
TTTATAAACTTTGTTTTTTCCATAATTTTTGCAGGTCCAACAACTTTTACAGTAGAAGGACTTACATCAATATTTGAAATTGTATAGCCGTGCTCAACTTCCCCGGATAACGCAGCTTTTACAGGAATATAGGCAAGAGATTTTGTATCCAGTTCAATTTCAATTGAATCAGGTTTTGAAGAGTATTCAAGCGGATCCAAAAGTAAAAGTTCTTCAGCAAGAGAAAGAGAAACCGGAACTCTATAATTGCCAGCTTCTGTGTAATCATTCAAGTTTACGGAAGCAAAAATATTTGAACTGTTGATTCCCGGCATATTTTCGGCTTTTGTTCGAATCGTAACCTTTACATAGCGGGGAAGCTCCGAAGCAGGCATCATAAGCCCGGATGCTTCAACCTTAAGAGGAACTGTAAAAACTTTTTTTTCAAGACTGGAAACCCGATTGAATACATAAAGCACAATTGCAAGGACGATGCAGATAATTTTCTGCGGCCAGTTTTCAAGCAACTGCTCAGTCAACTTTTTTGTGTTCATCTATAGTGTCCTCCACGCTGTAAGAATCAGGAGTGATATCCAGAAGATTTTCAAGAATTTTCGTAATTTCAGGAACAGAAAGGTCGTAATGAAGCTTTGAATCATATGCAAGGCTCAAGGCACCTGATTCTTCGGAAACTACAAGAATTACAGAATCGCTTATTTCTGAAAGTCCCAAAGCCGCACGGTGACGGGTTCCGAAAGTTTTTTTAATATCGTACTGTTCACTGAGAGGAAGAAAGCACCCTGCAGAAACGAGCTTTCCCCCCTGAATAAAGCAGGCTCCATCATGAAGCGGTGTATCCATTCCAAAAATCGTAACCAAAAGACTGGATGAAAGATCTGCATTTAGTTTTGTTCCTGTCTGAACAATATCATCATGTTTTGTATGGCGAAGGAAAACTGCAAGCATTCCTCGTTTCTGCTTTGAAAGCATTTCGGCGGCGATAAGAACGGAATCTACATAAGTGTGCTTAGAACGGGTACCAAAAGCAAACCATTGGTTCTGTCCTAATTTTAAAACCATTTTTCGCATTTCAGGCTGAAAGACAATGGCAAAACCGACAAAAAGAAGCGGCGCAATTCCATTAAAAATCCACAGAAGTGTTTCCAGATGAAGTATCATCGCGATTACATAGGAAACAAGAACAAGTACACCCGCCTTGATAATCTGAATTCCGTTTGTTTTTACGATAACCTCATAGGCCTTGTATAAAATAAAGGCAAGGATAAGGACATCCATTATCGGGCGCAAAAAATTATATACTTCTATCAAGCTGTCTATAGATTTCAATTTTCCACCTTATAAAACATTGCTAAATACTAATATAACTCAAGACTTTTAAAGTATCTACTGTTTCTTTTACATCATGCACACGAACCATTGAAGCGCCCTTTATAACAGAAAGAATATCGGCGCACAAAGTTCCGGAAAGTCTGCTTTCAACAGGTTCGCCAGTCATTTCGCCGATGCAGGTTTTTCTTGAAAGCGCCATAAGAATCATATACTTTTTGTCGCAAAGTTTACCAACATTATTTATAAGTTCTACATTTGCAGTTAAATCTTTTCCAAAACCAATTCCCGGGTCTACAATAATTTTATCAGAAGAGATTCCCTTTGAAATTGCATATTCAGCACGCTTACAGAGATAATCATTAACAACCGAAAAAGCTCCAGTTGAAACAACATCATTCTGCATTGACGAAGGAACACCTTTTTTGTGCATAAGAATTACAGGTATTTTCTGCTCAGCACAAAAATCAGCCATAGCATCATCATCTTCCAGAGCAGAAATATCATTTAAAATATCAGCACCTTCTTCAAGAGCCGCCTTCATTACATTTTTTTTGCGGGTATCAATAGAAATCGGAATATCAGAAGTTTTGCGAATTTCACGAATTACAGGAAGCAAACGATTCATTTCTTCTTCTTCAGAAACATACAGGCTTCCCGGGCGACTGGATTCAGCTCCTAAATCAAGAATATCAGCCCCATCTTCAATAAGTTTGAATGCGCGTTCAATACCTCCTCGGCTTTCTTTAAAAAAAGAATCTGGAGTAACGTTCAAAATCCCCATTACAAATGCCGGTAATTCTGTATGAATAGTTCGATCTTTTAAAGCAAGAGAAAGCATGATTTACCTCTATTTATTTTTAATTAAATTAAGAGCTGTCTCTAAAAGGTTTTCCGGGGAAATTCCTGCATCTTCACAAACTTCTGCTCGAGTTCCCTGGGAATAATACTTTTCTGGGAATGCCTTGATTTTAAAATTATTGATTCCATTTGCAGCACAAACAGAAGCCAAGTACTCGCTAATTCCGCCGGTAATAATTCCGTCTTCTACAAAAACAAGACCATCATATTTTTTTGCAAGCGAAAGAAAATAATCTTCGTCAAACGGTTTTATAAATCGAAGAGTATAAATATCAGCAATCACATTTGAAAACGAAAGAGCACGGCCGGCATTCAAAACTTCAGAAAACATTCCTCCGGTAGAAACAAAAAGAATTTTTCGGCGCTTCGAATCAGTCGGTTCATCGTCATCAGGAGCAAAAGAAGGCTCGTATTCAGATGCGGAAACAAAAATTCCTCTACCTTCAACTATAGGAGCAGAAAAACACTCCAGTTCTGTCGGGCAGGACATTTTAGGATAGCGGATTACAGTTGAAAGAGGAGCCTCAGCGGCATAATTCAAACACAAATCCAAATCAACAGCCGAAGCTGGACTTAAAATGCGAAGATTTGGAACCGGCCGGAAAAGAGGAATATCAAAAATACCCTGATGAGTTTCCCCGTCAGAAGGTACTGCACCTGCCCTGTCTAAAACAAAAATTGCTTTAAAATTCTGAAGCGAAATATCATGAATAATCTGATCAACCGCTCTTTGAATAAAAGTTGAATAAATGCAGACAATCGGAAGTATTCCGCCTTTTGCAAGGCCGCCGGCAAAAGTTACAGCATGTTCTTCTGCAATACCGACATCAAAAAAGCGGTCCGGATAATGACGGGAAAAAGGTGCAAGACCAGTTCCCTTGGCCATGGCTGCCGTAATGCAGGCAATATCGGTTCGTTTTTCTGCAAGCTTCATAAGGGAAGAACTAAAGGCTTCTGTAAAACTTACTGTATCATATTTTTCGACAGTACCATCGGAAGTAACAAAGGGACCGATTCCGTGGAAGCGTTCAGGATTGTGCTCTGCAGGGCTGTAGCCTTTGCCTTTTTTTGTAACTACATGCACAACAACCGGACGATTCATTCTCTTAACGCGGTTTAAAACCCGAATCAATTCTTTTATGTCATGCCCGTTCAAAGGGCCGACATATTCAAAACCTAAGTCCGTGAAAAAATTATTTGAAAGTAAAAAGCCTTTCAGCCCCCGCTTGAAGCGGTAAACAAATTTTGTAAGGAATTTATTAATTCCCGGCACCTTTCTTACAAACCAGTCAATATTGTGACGGAATGACTGATAATGCCGGGTCATAGTCAAACTGCTTAAATAGCGGGAAATTGCACCAGTATTCAAGTCGATGGACATCTGATTATCGTTTAGAATAACTATTAAATCTTTTGAAATCTGTCCCGCATTAGAAAGTGCCTCCAAAGCAAGACCACCTGTAAGAGCTCCGTCTCCAATTACGCAGACAGATTTTCCGGCTTTTCCCAAAAGCTTTCTAGCCATTTCAATACCAAGTGCTGAAGAAATGGATGTAGAAGAATGCCCGTTATCAAAAAAATCGTGTTCGCTTTCACTTTGTTTTGTAAAACCTGAAAGTCCGCCTTTTTGTCTCAGCGTTGAAAATTCAGAGTATCGTCCGGTAAGTAATTTATGAGTGTAACACTGGTGGCTTACATCAAAAATAATTGCATCTTCAGGACTTTTAAAAACTCTGTGCAAGGCTATAGTCAATTCAACAATACCAAGATTACTTGCAAGATGTCCGCCGTTTTTTCCAACAACTTCAATAATTGTGCGGCGAATTTCTTCTGCAAGAGAATTCAACTGGCTCATAGAAAGAGACTTTATATCTTCCGGCGATTTTATAGTCGATAATAACGTACAAGCACCCCTGTTTTCTTTCTTAAATACAAAAAAGACCGGAACAGCAAAA
>CAMHIV010000221.1 GCA_946185185.1 uncultured Treponema sp.
AAAAATGCACCTCCTAAAGCGAACTTTATTTGTCCAACTTTAGGGGTGCACTTCACCGCGGATATCGCTTTTTTTTTATTGTATAGATAGAAAGTCGAGTTATGCAAATACATCAAAATTGGCTTTCTATTCGTCTATTTCCACTTTTTTTATGTGTGCGCCTAAACTCTGAAGACGTTCTACCAGTTTTTCGTAGCCGCGCTCAATTTGATAAACATTACTGATTCTGCTTTCACCGTGTGCAACCATAGCTGCAATTACCATTGCCATTCCGGCGCGAACATCTGGAGAAACAAGATGATCTGCATGTAATGGAGATGGACCACACACTACTGCACGATGAGGATCACAAAGCGTAATCTGAGCACCCATATTGATAAGCTTATCAACAAAAAACATTCGGCTTTCGAACATTTTTTCAAAAATCAAAACAGTTCCTTCAACCTGAGTGGCAACTACAGTCATAATCGAAGTTAAATCCGGCGGAAATCCCGGCCATGGAGAATCATCGATTTTTGGAATTTTTGTGCCGACATCCGCATTTGTTTTAAGTTCCTGAACAGAAGATACGGTTATTGTTTCACCTTCCTGAATCCAGCTGATTCCAAGCTTTGCAAAACCAACCTTTAACGGGCGCATATCAAGATTTTTGATTCCATTGATTGTAATGCTTCCGTGTGTTGCTGCTGCAAGGCCGATATACGAACCAATTTCCATATAATCAGGACCAATTTCAAATTCACAGCCATGAAGCTTTTTTACACCTTCAATGTAAAGAATATTCGAACCGATTCCAGTGATTTTTGCGCCCATTGCGTTTAGCATATTACACAAATCCTGAATATGAGGTTCGCTGGCTGCATTTGTAATTGTTGTTTTGCCTTCTGCAATCACAGCTGCCATAAGAGCATTTTCTGTTGCTGTTACAGAACATTCGTCAAGAAAAATATCGGCACCGCGGAGTTTATTTGCAGTAAAAACAAAATGCCCGTTTACCTTTACCTGCGCACCAAGCTGAGTAAGCGCAATAAAATGTGTATCCAAACGACGGCGCCCAATTACATCCCCTCCAGGAGGAAGCATTTCTGCCTTGCCAAGACGAGCAACCATTGGCCCCGCAAAAAGAATTGAAGCCCGGATTTTTTTTGAAAGTTCAGCAGGAATTACATAAGATTCAATATCTTTTGCTTCGATTTTCCAGCTATGATTTCCCAGACTCGTTGCTTTTGCGCCAAAAGACTGAAGAATATTCAGCATTACCGCAATATCTTCAATATCTGGAACATTATGAAGTATAACAGGTTCTTCTGTAAGAAGTGTTGCGGCAACACAAGGAAGTGCGGAGTTCTTGTTTCCGCTTGCAGTAATTGTGCCCTTAATCGGGAAGCCGCCTTCAATGAGATATTCGTGCATTTTTCCCCTCGTTTTTGAATGCTTTCTTACTTATTTTTCGGCAATTTTGCGGGCAAGGTTTATCAAAACATCAGTAGCACGGCTCATTTGTGTAAGGCTGCACCACTCTGCCCTTCCATGAAAATTATGTCCACCGGTAAAAATATTAGGAGTTGGAATTCCAAGTTCAGTAAGGCGAGAACCATCTGTTCCCCCTCGGATTGGAACAAAAACAGGCTCCACTCCACTTTCACGGTAAGCAGCAATCAAATTTTCTACAACAAAAGGATTTTTATCCAGATTTGCCTTCATATTTTTATACTGCTCTTTGAAACCATACTGAACCTTTGCGCCAAACGAAAGGGCTGCTGATTCTGCAAGAGCTTTTACAGTTTCAATTCGTTCTTCCATTCCTTCTGGTGTAAAGTCGCGGAGAAGCAGACTAACCTTTGCTTTTTCTATAGAGCCCGAAATTTCCATTGGAGCAAAAAATCCCTGATAGCCATCAGTTGTTTCCGGGCGCTGATTCTGCGGCAAAGATTCAACAAATCTTGAAGCAACTGCAATTGCATTTACCATTCCACCTTTTCTAGCTGTTCCTGTGTGGCAGGCTTTACCGGTAAATTCAACATTTGCGCCAAATGCATTAAAGCATTCTGTTTCAAGTTCACCAATATGACCACCATCGACAGTATACGCAAACTTTGATTTTATAAGCTTAAGCGGAACCTTATCCATTCCATGACCAGTTTCTTCATCCGGGGAAAACAATACTTCGATTTTTCCATGCTTAATTTCCGGATTTTCAACAAGATACTGAATCGCCGTCATTATTGCAGAAACACCAGCTTTATCGTCTGCACCAAGCAGAGTTGTTCCGTCTGTGGTAATTATTGTTTCGCGATTTTTTGCAGCTTCTGCCAGTGCTTCGTCATTTTTTGGGTCATGCCGAACACCACACTGCAAATCAATTACAGCTCCGTCGTATTTTGGATAAATAATCGGTTTTACGTCTTTTCCGGATACTTCTTCAACTGTGTCGATGTGAGCCAAAAGACAAAACGACGGAACCTTTTCCATTCCTTTGCTGGCAGGAAGCCAGGCGTAAGTATAACATTCCGGAGTCGTCTGAACATCCTGAAGCCCCATAACAGTAAGTTCTGCAGCTAACTGCTTTGCAAGATCTCTTTCACGTTCTTCACTGGGAATTACACCTGAATCCGCTTTTTCGCCATTGCTTTCGGTCCAGATTTTTACATATTTTATAAACCGGTCAAGGAGTTCACCCTGAATCTTTGAATCTTCAAGAATATAGTTCATACAGATAGGATAATATATTTCTATAGTCTTTTCTACAAATGCCATTAACTTTGCGGTGGTTGAGGCTCTCGAAACCACCATTTAATGAAGTTGCTTTCGCAACATCAACAGATTTCGACAAGCCCTTCGACATGCTCAGGGGGCACTCAATGACCGTAAATTAGTCTTTTCTAGATTTTAATTTTACGCAGATTATTCAAGCCAGCCCATCCAGGCACTGATTACACTTGCACTTACAGTAGCGGCAGTTTCGGTTCGCATTACACGAGGCCCCATCCCAGTTCTTAAATAGCCGGCTTCTTCCAAAAGTCTGCGTTCATTTTCGGTCCAGCCACGCTCACTTCCGATAGCGGCAATTACAGTTTCAGGTTTATTTTTTTGCGCACCAAGCACACCCATTATGGAGCCCGTAGGATTTATATTATCCAGACAAAGCTTTAATTCATTCCCAGTTTTTAAACCCGGAGATTCAATACATTCCCGCAAAGTTTTGTGCAAAAATAATTCCGGCACATGAGTTCCTGCAGCCTGAACTGTTCCATCGATTAGCATTTGATAAGCTGTTCCATGCTCTACAAGATTTGACTGCATGTAAGATTTTTCCCCAAGTTCGGTACCAGTAAGATGAACTTCCGAAACACCCAAGGCCGCAATATCGCGAAGAAGGCGCTTTAACTGAATCGGCCGAGGGAAACCAATTATCATCTTAAGCGGATAAAGAGGCTTACCTTCTGATTCGGGAATAAAATCAAAATATATCTGGGAATTTTCGATTTTGGAAATTACGGCTTTTCCAGCACTGCCGTTTATTACGCCGGCAGCAAAGGAATCGCCTTCTTTTTTATGCAGGATTTTTATAATGTGTTCACCACGTTCATCTTTTACAGAAAGTGGTGCATTGATTTCTTCAGATTTAAAAAGACAAATATTCATATTGTCATTTTACCGAATTTTCTAGTTAATCTCAAAAGAAACATATCTTACTGATTTTTCTGTCCAGGAAACAGTAGCGCCTTCTTTCATTCCGCTTAAGATGCTGACAACACGCTTGAACATAAAGGTATCTTCTGTAACAAGCTGTGAATTAATGTAATAGAACATTCTGTGACTTTTAAGGTTCTCCGTAGTTTTAAAATTCATATCTCACCTCTCGAATTGAAAATGAACATCACTAAGCAAGAAACATGTCACATTTAAAATCGACAGAATGAGATATTAGTTTAGTATTTTATTTATGGTGGTTTCGAGAACCTCAACCACCGATAAGTATTTTATTACTGGGAACCTAATGAACGGTGATTTACTTTCGAACCACTAAAACAACTCTTGTCCACGAATTTTTCAACAGAATATTCATTTTCAAGATTACCGATGCTTACAAGAAATTTGATTGTATCGTTTAAAGCAGCAACATCATCTTCTGCA
>CAMHIV010000222.1 GCA_946185185.1 uncultured Treponema sp.
GAGCTCGAAGAAGAGATAAAGAAAAATCTTGCAGGGATTGGGTTTAAGATTTAGGAGGGGAATGTCTTCCCCTCGCTCCAGCCAGCAAGCTGTCTTACGCTACCCCTTCTGCGGGCTCAAACGCCGCCCGCAACGCCTGCTTCAGAATAACTTGTCAAGATTTAAATTTTTGCAGACTGTTAAGCAGACACTGTATAAACAAATCAAATAGAAGATAAATATAATGATTCCAGATTATCAGACATGCATGCTTCCTTTGCTCAAATATGCGGGTGACAATAATGAACATAAATTTTCAGATGCAGTGGATTATCTTTCTAATAAATTCAATCTGACACAAGAAGAGCGAAAAGAACTTTTACCATCGAAAACTCAAGATGTAATTAGAGGATTGACACAAGCAGTTTTTATAAATCCATATGTCATATTTTCACCAACTTTGGGTATTATATCAAAAAAGAAATATTATTGCTGAGATTTTATACAGCAGGTTTAAAATAATAAAAACCTCCTGCAATAAGAAAACTTACTGCAGGAGCATATACAATTTATTTAATTACTTTTTGGTCTGGTTCCAGTATTTGTTTCTGGAGAAAGAGGCTTAATCTCTGGTTCTGCAACCATATGAAGCTTCTTTGCAATTTCCGGATAATGACGAATCTGATAAAGATCTGTATCCATGGCCATAACCTCTTTAATTTCATAGCCCTTGAGCATAGGTCTCTTGATTACAAACTTACACCAGAAGAAAGCATAAACTGCAAGAATTACAGAAACACCTACAAAGATTAAATAGATAATCTTCTTTAATTCCCAGCTTGGATCTATGTTCCAGATCATGAACAAATTGCCAATTACTCCGAGCACAGGAATAACAATTCCAAACGGAAGCTTAAAGGTTCTTGGTGCCTTTGGTAATTTCTTTCTTAAGATGATTACATCAATATGAACCATAACATAACAGAAAATCCAGAAGGTACAACCAGTAAGAATCAGGAATACAAGGGAATCACTGCTTGTGAGTCCTATTGCATTCAAAGTCACCATTACAACCGCTACAAGAATCAATCCTACATAAGGTGAACCTGCAGGTGTCTTTCGAAGGAAGCTTGTAGGCAGCAAACCGATTTTTGCCATACCTGCACATAACTGGCTTACACCAAACATTGCTGTATTAAGTGTACTAATTACAGCAAGCATTGAAACTACTGACATCCAGATTGTACCGGCTTTTCCAAGAAGAAGTGAACCGTAAAGAATATGTGGAACTGTACTTTCTCCCAGTGCTTCCCATCCTGTGTAATTCTTGAAACCGATTGTCATAAGAATCTGCATAACAAGAATAATTACAAGACTCAAAACCATTCCTATTGGAACAATTTTTCTTGAATTTTTTACATTTGGTGAAATTGGAACTATAAATTCAACTCCAATAAAGAGGAAGAAGGCAAGTCCCAGCAGCGACAGTGTATCAGTAAACTTTTCTGTCATAAAAGCCGGCTGTTCAATCAGTGTTGAAGGATTTACCTTGATACATCCAAGAATACCCATAATAACCAGGGAAACAATCAGTCCGTAGGCTACGATGTTCTGGATTTTTGCAAACATATCAACACCAAAAAGATTCAAAACAAACAGAATAACAATCAGTGCAATTGTCCAGACTGTAGGTGAAACAGGAACAGCTGTTAATACGGTACTCATAGTATTACCAAACATGGCTGCTTCCGAACTTCCCAAAATCATCTGACAACAAATGAAACCACCCATATTTGTAATAATTGTGATGAATGGTCCGCAACTTGCAAGTGTAAACTGTGCCAGTCCACCTGTAAGGTTAGGCATCAATGCATTTAATTCACAGATTGAAAGTGCTGTCAAAATATTGAAAGCACAGGCAATCGACATTGTTATTATAAAAGGCAAACCAAGTATACTTGCTCCCTGGCCGATTGAAAGCAGACAACTAGTTGCAACAATCAACCCGACGCCAGTAGCAATAACACTCGGCAGACCTAATTTCTTTTCATCTGCCATATAGTTCTCCTATTCTTCTAATTCAGTTCCAATTGCAGCCGACATTTCAACTTCTACCAGTTGGGTCGGTCTGTTAAGTTTTGCAATTGTAACGCCAGTACACAAAGGCATAACATCGTGAAATATTTCTGTGTAAGCAGCCATTCCAGCCTTTTCGAATTCCGGAGTCTGAAAGATTCTTACTTCAAAAACATCTTCTTTCTTTCCGCCAGCCTGTTCTATAATCTTGACCTGTTTTTCAAGAATATATTTGAGCTGAGCATAAGAATCTCCTTCTCCATATACAGAACCATCAGGCTGAACTGCTGTTGTTCCACCTACAAAAATAAAATCACCTATGCGGACTGCACGGGAGTAACCAGCTTTCTGTTCCAGCGGTGCTCCCGATGAATAGTTCTTTCTTTTCATTTATTTCTCCGTTGACAGCAGGGCATCCATACCTTCTTCTCCAGTACGAACACGAACAATGTTTGTAACATCAGAAACAAAAATCTTTCCATCTCCAATGTGACCTGTGTAAAGTTCTTTTTTCAGGAACTCAATTACATCAGGGACTTCATCAGTTGGAACAACCATCATTACAACTTCCTTTGGAAGAAGCTGGATTTCCTTTTTTTCTTCAACTTCAAATTCCTGAGTTCCATGCTGAACACCACAACCCAATACCTGGTAAACTGTCATACCAGTAATTCGGAATTTTCCCAAAGCACTTCGAAGGGCTGCAATTTTTGAAATACCTGTAATTACTTCTACTCGACTAAACTTTTCTTCCATAAGTAATCTCCTTTTTCTGTGATATCTTTATCATCAGTTTTTTATCTTAAATCTGGTGTCTTCCACAGATTTAACTTTGTACCAATACCTTTTTCCAAGGCATTTCGATAAACAATTGTTCCCCAGGCAACATCTTCAACCGGCATACCACCAACTGAATAAACTACGATTTCCTTTGGATCACGATGTACAGGTATTTTTCCTGTCAGGATATCTCCCAAATCATCAATCTGTTCACGCTTCATCTTGCCTTCTGCAATCAGATCTTCAACATGAACTGCAGGAATTGGAACAGTCTTATAAGCTTCTGGCGCATATTCTTCTTCCCAAGCTTCATACAAGGCAATATTGTCTGTTACAGTTCTTGCTCTGTTGATTATGAAGTCATCATCAAATCTAAGAGCTGCTGTGGAGCTGATGATTGCACCTGGCTTTATCCACTCTTCCTTGATGTATGGATAAATACTTGTATCGCCGGTAGTTGGTGTAGATGTGCTGACAGAAATAATATCTGCATCTCTACAAGCTTCTTCTATTGTATCTACTGCATATACTTCTTTTACTGACGGATAATCCTTCTTTGCGTCAGCAATAAATTTTTCAAGGCTTGCCTTACCTCGGCCTTTTACCTTGATAACTTCAATTCCTGGACGTACTGCCATTGCCGCTGCAAGAGCTGTCTTGCTCATAACTCCAGGTCCTACAATTCCAATTACCTTAGAATCTTCTGGAGCAAAATACTTATAACCAACTCCCGGAACTGCACCTGTTCGATAAGCAGAAAGAATGTTTGCACTCATATAAGCTAAAGGTGCTCCAGTATCCTTATCATTCAAAGTCAGCATAAGAATTGAACGTGGTAAACCTTTTTCCCTGTTTTCTGCGTTTGAGCCATACCATTTCATTCCTGCCATATCAAATTTTCCACCAAGATATGCAGGCATTGCCATAAAGCGGCGGTCTGGACCATCTACGGGCATTTCTGGGAATGGTGAACTTGTCGGGAAGGTAACCATTGTTCCGTGAGAGTTACCATTTGCACCTCCCATTCTGTAGTTTCCAACTTTCATAAGCTTGAACATCTCTTCCATTGCTTCGATGCAACCCTTCATATCTTTTACCCCAGCTGCAATCATGTCCTGTTCATTAAGATACAAAAAGTCAATTTTTGGGTATGCCATGTTAATCCTCCTTCTAGAAACAAAAAAGGCGCCGGATTTTCAAAATAATCCAGCGCCTTTGCTTTGCCCTTGTTTTTATAACTTATGAATGGATTCTACAGATTATCTCCAATGTATG
>CAMHIV010000223.1 GCA_946185185.1 uncultured Treponema sp.
ATAAGGTCTGTTGCTATTAGAAAAGAGAAAAGAGGTTTGAGTTTTATACAGGTAGACAGAATATACATTATACAAAGAGTGATTACATACCCGGGAATCGGAATGTTTTATTGCGTTTGTAATTATTTACTACTATTATTTTATTACTATGCAATTCTTTCCAGATTTTCGCGGATAAATTCACTTTTTTCGCGAAGTCCAATTTTTCCTACATTCAAGATTATTCGGCTTGGATTACTTGCATCCAGACGAACGTTTCCAGCGGCTTCTGCAATGAGTCTCAAAACTTTGTCTATAGAAATATCGCTGACTCGTGCAAAATCAACATAAACCAGCCCCTGACGTTCTTTTATCGAAGCAATATTCAATTTTTTGCAAAGAATACGGATTTCTGCCAAAGACAACAGACTGGAAACTTCCTCTGGAATTGGGCCAAAACGATCCAAAAGTTCTGTAACTACGCCGTCAAGTTCATTACGGGTTTCAACAGCGGCGATTTTTTTATAAATTTCCATTTTTGTTTGTGGATTTTGAACGTAGGTTTCCGGAATAAAGCCGGAATATTCAAGTTCAAGCAAGGTTTCTGTCTGACTTTTGTAATCTTCCTGAGATACAAGATGATTTACCGCATCATTTAAAAGCCTCATGTACATGTCAAAACCGACTGAATAAACAGAACCTGACTGGTCTCGTCCTAAAAGATTCCCGGCTCCACGAATTTCCATATCTTTCATTGCAATCTTAAAGCCACTTCCGAGTTCTGTAAAATCGCTGATTACCTGAAGCCGTTTCATTGCAATTTCGCTTAAGGCTTTATTTTCCGGATACAGCATATACGCATAGGCCTTTCTGTCACTTCGACCAACTCGTCCCCGGAGCTGATAAAGCTGGCTTATTCCGTACATATCTGCCCGGTCAATAATTATTGTGTTCACATTTGGAATATCAATTCCATTTTCAATGATTGTAGTTGCAACGAGAACATGGAAGCCGCCCATTTTAAATCTTCTGAAAATATCATCCAGTTCATCGCTGGTCATCTGCCCGTGAGCAACATCGATCATCATTTCCGGCATGAGTCGTTCCAGTTTGAGTCGTATTTCATTTAATGATTCAACGCGGTTGTGCAAAAAGAAAACCTGCCCGCCCCGCTCCACTTCTTTTCTGATTGCGGCACAAACTTTTTCATCGCTATATTCGTCGATTATCGTTTCAATAGGTTTTCGGATTTGCGGCGGTGTTGTCAAAAGGCTCATGTCACGAATTTTCAAGAGACTCATGTGCAGTGTTCGAGGAATTGGCGTTGCTGACATTGCAAGACAGTCGATGTTGTTTTTCATTTCTTTTAGTTTTTCTTTATCTTTTACACCAAAACGCTGTTCCTCGTCGATTATCATGAGACCAAGATTTTTGAATACAACATCTTTTTGAATGATTCTATGGGTACCAACAAGGATATCTATCTGACCTTCTTTTAAGGCCGAAAGAATTTTTTTCTGTTCAGCCTGCGAAACAAAGCGGCTCATATGTGCGATTTTTACAGGAAAATTTCTGAATCGTTCTTCGCAGGATTCAAAATGCTGTTCTGCAAGAATTGTTGTCGGTGCTAAAAAAGCAACCTGTTTTCCACCCATTACGGCCTTAAATGCCGCTCGCATTGCAATTTCTGTTTTTCCGTAGCCAACATCTCCGCATAAAAGCCTGTCCATTGGAACAGTTTTTTCCATATCTTCTTTAATTTCTTTGGTAACTGTAATTTGATCCGGTGTGTCTTCGTATGGGAATGCGGCTTCAAAAGTTGTCTGCCATTCGGTATCTTTTGGGAAAGGAAAACCTCGAGATGCTTTTCGCCGTGAGTAAAGTCCGATAAGCTTTTGAGCAAGGTCTTCTACAGCTTTTTTTACCTTGTTTTTACGGTTTTCCCACGCTTTGCTTCCTAATTTATCCAAAGCAGGTTTTTCGCCTTCACTTCCGATATAACGCTGAACCATATTTACCTGTTCAATTGGAACGAATACGAAATCCTGGTCCGCATATTCAAGTTTTATGTAATCGCGTTCATTTCCCATGCTTTTTACGCGTTCAATTCCCTTGAAAAGCCCGATTCCGTAGTTTACATGAACAACATAATCGCCTGGATTTAATTCAACGAAGGTATCGATTACCTGACTCTTAGCCTTATGTAATGATTTCGGAACATATTTGCGTCGTCCGAAAATTTCGTTTTCCTGAATTACCCTTAATTTGATATCCGGAATCGAAAATCCTTCGGAAATTGCTTCACCATATATTTCAATTTTGGAAAAATCCTTCAGGATTTCTTTAATTCGAAGAGCCTGGTTTTCGTTATCTGCAAAAATACATACTTTCCAGTCTTCGTTTTGTAAATTTTCAAGCTGCTCTTTTAAGAAATTTATGTTTCCAAAAAAACTTTGAGCCGGTTCTGCCGAAATCTGAATTACTTTTAAATCTTCTGAATCATTAGTATCCTCTTTGTTTGAGTTTTCAACACTTTTTTCGTCTTCATCAGAAACTAAAGTTCTTAGTCTTACAGAATTTTTTGCAAAGTTCTTTGTTTCTTCAAAAATGAAATACAATTCTTCTGGAGGGAGAACCGGCTCTTCCTGACGAACCTTTCGGTACATTCCAGTAAGTTCTCTGGCAGTATTTTCAGCAGAATTTGAAATTCTGTCATAGTCCAAATAGAATACTTTTGTATTTTTGTCGATGTAATCAAAAATCGAATAGTGTTTTTCCCAAAGTAACGGGTAATAAATTTCTTCGCCTTCGCTTTGAGAAAATGTCCTTAAATTGTAAAAAAGCTTTTCTCTGCTTTTCTTTGCTTCGTCAGTAAACGGTAGTTTTAGGGGATTAGTTTCGTCCGGGTCCTTTAGTTTTTCTTCCAGGATATTTATATGTTTTTCGTCCCAGATGATTTCTTTCATCGGGTAAACTAAAACCGATTCAAGTTTTTTTACAGTTGTCTGTGTGTCTGGTTCAAAGGTCTTGATTTCTTCAATCGTATCAAAATCAAATACAATTCGTACTGCAAGTTCATCGGCAGGAAGATAAATGTCTAATACTTCACCGCGCAGGCTGAATTCTCCTGGAAGACCAACTTTTGGTACACGAGTGTAACCGATTGAAGTTAGTTTTTCTGCAATTTTTTGAGTATCTATTGCATCACCTTTTTTCAAACTGAAAATGAATGATTTTATATATTCTGGTGGCGGCAAAGGAGTTTCGCAAACTCGTTCTGAAGTAATAAAAATCTGTGGCTTCATCTGGAAGCTTTCTGCTGCATCCATTGTTGTTGAAACAAGTTTTGAAAGTGCCCCCGCCCTTTTTCCGAATATTCTGTTTCCTGTGTTTACGGATCTGTATGGAAGAGTTCCCCACGAAGGAATGACTGTTACAGTTGCTTCCGGGAAATTAGTTTCCAAATCGCCTCTCAAAGTTTCTGCATCCCGTTCAGACGGTACTACTGCAAGAATTTTTGTGCAACCAGAAGTAAATTCTTTATCCGAGCCAAGTCGTGTTGCTTGAGAAGAATAACCAGCTCTGTTATATTTTAAAAAGTTCAGCCAGAATGCTTTATTTGCTTCAAAATATTCTGCAAGGAAAAAACTTGAAAGTGAGCCTTTGATTCCAAAGACATCTGTTGTTTTCGGGCAGTTTTCCGATGCCAAAAAAGCAGCTCCTTCTTTGAATGGTTCCCATGAGTGAAGTTTCTGACGAATTGAATTTGGTAATAATGTATTCATAAAAAAATGCCGATAATGTAAACAGTTAGGCGGAAAAAAATGATACTATTTCAGAAGCAGAAAAAGTTCTTAGAGAAGCTTATGAAATTGGTGAAAAAAAACCGGAAATGGAAATGATCAGATCAAAGATTTGGTTAATAACCAAGGTAAATCTTATGATCTTGTTATTGCAATCGGACCTGTTATTATGATGAAGTTTGTATGCTTGTTGACAAAGGAATTAAATATTCCTACTATTGTCAGCATGAATCCAATTATGGTAGATGGAACTGGTATGTGTGGTGCATGTCGAAACTATGGGTGTTTATTTGTTTTATGGTTGTAAGGAGTTAACTGATGTCA
>CAMHIV010000224.1 GCA_946185185.1 uncultured Treponema sp.
TAAAAAAATATCACCAGTTTAAGGAAACTGGTGACATTATTATTTACAAGTTACAGCCATTCGAGGATTCAAAATCCACAATTGCAAATTGAACTAATTCTTTTTGTACCTTCTGCTTATTAGTTCAATTTGATATCACAATCTTCCGAAGTGATTATTTCAACCAGTCAGTATCTTCGCCGATTTTTCCAGGGCCGTTCAACACGTAAATGCGCATATTGCCAGTCGTACAGCCTGAAGTAGTAATTGAACCGCCCTCAGATATTGTTTTTTTGTCGCCGGTAATTACATCAACATAAGTTCCGGCTGGAAGACCACTAAAGGTTGTGTTTCCGCTGATTGTTACAAGAACAAAACTGTCTGTTTTTGAATCAGTGTAGCGCCTCTTGAATGCCATTCCGCCTGAACCGCAGTTTTCTGTAGAATACTGACCTTTCTGAAGAGCAGGAATTGCACGGCGAATCTTATTCAACCGCATAATGTGCTGGCACAAAGGCTTTTCCAGTGTTGTTTTTACGACGCCAGTTGTTCCGCTTTCAGAATATTCACCAAAATCCGATGCAACAACATTTCCTTCAAGGTAATCGCCATAATAAGCACGTCCGCTGTCTTTCAAAGCAAGAACCGAGCCCTTATCAATAGGCATACCCGCCTGGAATTCAACTTCGCTTCCATAATACAAGCACGGTATTCCACGGAAAGTGAACATCAAATCAAGATTTTCAGCCCAAGCATCAGTTCCGCCGTCATAACGGTATTCATATTTGTTGCTTGGACCATAGTCGTGACTGTCTACATAAACAACGTTCCAGGTTGCATCATTATAAAGCTTGTCATCGCCATGAACTCCAAAAGCTCCGCTGGCAGAATTAAAATTCCAGTGCATCGGGAAATCGATTACATTGAGTCCGCTGGCATTTGAATAGTCCGGAGTATGATAGGTATTTCCATTCAACAAATGGTTATTAGAAGTCGGCCGGTTAGAACGAACCGAGTGAGTTGCCATTCCCTGCTTCTGAACAGCAAGAGAATTTATTGGAGTCACAGTTCTTCCGTCTTCAGTTTCCCGGGTCCAGTAAGTTAAATCTTTTGTAACCCGTTGTTCATCTTTTTCGTCATTAGAACAATCATTTGTTTCAGGTAAAATTATTACCCCTTCATACATATCTTCATCATCCATGGTAAAGCCGTAAGTTTCGTCGTCCTTCCAGGTATAAAAATACGGCGAAAGATTTTCTACGCTTCCACGGTAAGTTACTTCGCTGGATTTCGCGCAGATTTCTGTAAACATATAAAAGTTATCATTTCCACATCTTGCAGCCGCTTCCTTAAAGGCATCATTAAGATAGCAGTTGAACTCAAGACGGCTCATATGCTTTCCGGTATCGATTCGGAAGGCATCAACGCCCATTTCGATATATTTTGAATAGGACTCAGCTATATATTTTAAAACCTTTGGATTTTCTGTATTCAAATCTACACAGTCACCGGCCATCTGGAAAAACTGAACGCTAAAATCATCCCAACTGCCAAAGCCAAAATGATGATAATAGTTGTGAGTTTCATGGTTCTTCCAGTCAGTATTTTTCATAAGTTTTAAGCGGGTAGCATACTGACTATCACCGTCCAGATTAAAATAACTTTCATCCAGCAGCGAATTTGCACTGAGTTTTAAACAGGCATTAATATCTTCAAGATTTGCGGAATAATCTTTTTCGAACATAGGCGCCAGATTTGCTTCACCAAAGTTTCCAGTATGATTGAATACTACGTCCAGGACAAGCTTCATATCCCGGGCATGAACTTCATCTATCAAAGTCTGAAAATCAACGTCACTTGATTCATAGCGCGGATCTACTTTTTGAAAGTTCATCGCATGATATCCGTGATAATCAAGACCTGAACAGTTTTCTACAATCGGAGTAATCCATACAGCAGTAAAACCAAGGGCTTTGATGTAATCAAGTTTTTGAATAAGCCCTTTAAAATCTCCTCGCCATGCAGGATCATTTGCCGGTGTTTCAGGATTTTCATCCCAGCAGTGAACGTTATTAGAAGAGTCTCCGTCATAGAATCTTGTTGTCATAACAAAGTAAATTGTTTCTTCGCGGAAATCAAAACTTTGTGAACCGGAAATAAGTTTTACTTCTTTTGAAACCGCTTCTGAACTAGCCCCATCGCTATCTTTTACCGTAAGTTTGATTGTTACCGTTGTTTCGGTAGAAGGCATTTTTACAGTAAGGGAATCTGTTCCCTGTCCGCTTACAATTGCAGCCCCCGTTACCGTCCATGAATAAGATGCGATTGTTCCGCCGTTCTGATCGTAAGATTTTGAAGCAGAATATGTTTTTTCAGAATCAATTTTTGCAGCTGTTGTTCCGCTAATCACAGCCACAGGAGGAAGATTTACATTGGATGTAATAAATGAAAGCGATTTTTCTTCAGAAATATTGCCTGCAGCATCATAAACAACGGCCTTAATTACATGGGAACCGTTTGGATAATAAGCTGTCTCCCACGAATAACTTGCAGAGGAAGTTTTTCCACTTAATTTCAAAATATTCAGAGTACTTCCGTCCAGAGTGATTACAGCTTTAGAAAGCTCCAAATTGTCCGCTGCTTCCACAGTAAGAGTTACTTTTCCAGAAACAGTCCCGCTCTTATCGGAAGTAAACAAAAGTAATTCCGGAGCTTCCGAATCATCCGGGTTTTCTGCATACCAGGTGCCGTCTTTGTACCACCATTCGCCGGTTTCCCGGGAAAGATTTCCTGTCTGACCACTGCCGTTAAAAATCAAATTACAGGAAGTTTCGCTGATTTCCACATCGTACCAGCCGTCGCCGTCGCTGTCTGTCATGGCTGTTCCCGGCCAAGCGCCAAATAATTTTGTAACACTCGGCTCTGAACCAACCCATGCATAAATATTTTTATAACCGCTTGAAACAGAACAGTGCACGATGATTCTATCCGTAACAGTTCCTAAATTGATTGTGCCAGATTTTTCTCCGGCTTTTACGGTCACATAAGTCTTTTTTACATTTTCACCCGGCACGCTGACATAAACCGGCCAAATTCCAGGAGCAACATCCGTTATTTTTCCTTCACCTGCAGTAACTTTCGTCATTATAGAAGAAACCGGATCGCCAATCTGAATCGTACAAGTTTCATAGTAGCTTCTAAAAGGAACAGAACCAGTCGCAAGAATATAAGAATCGGCAGAACCGAGAGAATTTATTCCACTACCACTAAAATCCGAAGCGATTTTTGCAGTATTGATTAAAGCCCAAGTTTTTGAAGAATCGATTTTTGATTCAATTGATGTTTTTGTTGCCGTATCAATTTTCGAAATATCATAACCAAGGGACAAGAGCGAATCAAAAACATTTGCAATTGCCGTTGTTCCCTGATTCACACTAATTGAATTGTCACCCTTATTTATATCCGTAACCGCACGGAGCATTACAGTTCCAAGCTTATTTTTTGAACTGTCATAAGCATAAACAGTAACAATGCGGTTTTTGCCAACAGGAATATTATTTATGGTCAAATCTCCAGTTCCATCTTCAGCCTCAGAATAGTTTGATTCTATTGATGTTGAGATTCCAGTTCCGGTTACGTAGGCTTTTGCAAATGAAATGTCAGAAATGTTCATGGCACGTGTAGAATCTGATTTTTCTGAACTAATTGTTAAAGAGCCATATTTTTCAGCACTTGAATTTGAACTGGCAAGCAGTCCCAACAAAACATCATTTTTGTCATTTAATGAAGCCGAACAAGAAGCAAAAATAAATGCAGACAAAAATGCCAAAGCACACAACAATTTTACTGCAAACTTTTTGAACATAATTTCCCCCGGTGAGAAAATGTAAATTAAATAATTTGAAATATAAAAACAAAGAAGCACATACTTTTTTTAATCAAGCAAAGACAGAACTCTGTCAGTTGCTTTACGCATTGATTTTAAATCAGACTTCTCAATACTCAATGATATTTTGCAAAAAACAAACAAG
>CAMHIV010000225.1 GCA_946185185.1 uncultured Treponema sp.
ATTATTTTATCTTTTGCCATATAATAATAATTTTCATCTATGAAAATGATATAAGGAACTTTGATCTTTTTTGAACCCGTTATAAAACTTATTATATTTGATTTTGTTTTTATTTTATAACATTGGAAATATCCTTTTTGACTTACATCTAAATCTGATCCTTTTGGTATTAATCTATGACATATAGTATTTGGACTAAAACTCTGAATGATTAAATCTCCTTCTTTGGGAGCATTTTCAGCTAAATTATTCTTTTTTGGAATTGTTGTATCAATTTCTTCTATTATTTGTTGTTTAACTTTCGTAGCTTATTTTTTGCTTTTTTTTCTGAACTGATTTTTTAGAAACATTTTGACTAATCTTATACCCGGCTATAGCCCATTCGCTGCTGCACAAAATCAGATTGTTATTTTTAGTTAAAAAAATATGATTCAGATTAGAAAATTCGTCACCGGAATCAGAAAACTCTGCATTCCAAATTACATTTCCGTCTGAAGAATATAGAAAAGCTTTGTTTTTCCCTGAAAGAAAAATCTTTTGAAGTTCTCCATCCGATTTAAGAAGAGTTTTATTCTTTATCGATTCAGGGATTAAAAAAGAGTTTAAGATTTTGCCATCGATTATACTGAAAACAACAGCAAGTGTATTTTCTCCGACATTGGCGGCAAGAACAGCTTTTTCGCCGCTTAATTCAACAAAACCGGCATTTTTATCAGGCTGTGCATTTTTTAACACTTCATTTGAAAATGGAATAGTCCATTTTGTTTTTGCTTTGTTTTCTCTTATGTGGCACATTCCGGCAGAACCGTCACTAAAATACAAAAGAAGACCGGAATTTACAGAAAGGGCAGAAAGAATCTTCCCGGAAAAAGTAATTGTTTCAATTATTTCGCCAAAAGGACTTATCCTAAGGGCACAAGTTTTTCCTTCCTGTTCATCTTGTAAAAAAATAAGCAGCGAACCGTCGTTCATTTCAAAAAGATTTTCGGACCGCAAAACAGGAGTTTCAATAGTCCATTTACATATTCCATTTAATCCAAAGCAAGCAAGATTTTGTTCTCCTTTTATAAAAATTCTGCAGTCACGCCCAACTATTGGATTATTTTTTATTGCAAAATCAGTTTCCTTTGTCCATAAGGTAAGGCCACTTGGATTAATTAAAGAAATGTAATTCTGATTGCTTGCCGTTAGAAGAAAATCACTGGAAAATGACGAAAGTATTGGTTCCGGACGACCAGGAACAGAGCGTTCCCATAAGATATGACCAGAATTCGTACAGGCTGAAATCATTTTCGCATCAGTTAATACGGCAAATCCATATGAAGTCTGACATGGCTGGCAAAGAGTCTTTCCACTCATAACCAGTGTCCAGTCAGCTGATTCGGAAGTTAGTTTTTCGGCTCCCGGAGAAAATACTGAAATCGTAAAAACGAGAAGTGTAAAAAATAAGGATTTTAATCCGTGGATCAGCATAAAAATTAGATTTCTTTTTCAAGAACAGCAAGACTTTCTATGTGGCTTGTATTAGGATAAAAATCCAAAAGGTACAAACGTTCAAGTTTGTAGCCGGCTTTTAATAAATCTGCAATATCCCGGGCATGTGTAGTAGGATCACATGAAACAGAACGAATCTGCGGAATTCCGGATTTTTTAAGATATTCCCGAACACCGCGTTCCATACCGCTTCTAGGCGGATCGATTACAACTGCATCAAAATAAGCATCTTTGTTTGTTTCAATCCATTTTTCACCGCTCAAACCGTAAGATTCATGAGGTTTGCCGGCAAGATTTTGTTCTGCAAAAACCAAAGCATCTCGGTTGTGTTCAACCAGAGTGACTTTTTTAAAATAATCTGCCAGAAAAACACTGAATGTACCGCAGCCTGCATACATGTCCAAAACGCTGTTCCCGGTAAGATTTCTGCAAACTTCATTTATGGATTTTTCAAGAACTTCAAGATTTGACTGAAAAAATCCTCTTACGTCAAAACTAACGTTTTTATCAAGAAGTTTTACGGTAACGATATCCTGAGCAGAAAGCTGTGTTCCCGAGTATCGTTTTTTTGCCTGTTTTATATTTTTGTTTTTCTTCTTTAACTTTTGAAAATCGTCCGTTTTAAACTGCTGTTCTTCTGAAACCGCATAATTAATTCCGGTAATTCCGCCGGAAGATACTACTTTCTCGCTGCAGAAAAGATGGCATCTTCCTTTAGGACGTCTTTCAACCGGATTGTTTTTAAGCCAATCGTTTACAGCCTGTTCTGCGATTTTACATTCTGTAATTGGAATTATTCTGTTGCTGCCTTTTTCAGAAAGACCGCCGTTATTCAATTGAAATCGTGCCCTGTAACCTAAATTATTTCCGCTGACAGTTTGAATTTCCGGAACATTAATTCCATTTCTTTCAAAACAGTCTTTTAGAATTTCCTTACGGAATTCAATCTGGCTTTTTTCATCGATGTGCATCATATTGCAGCCGCCGCATTTATAATAATGAGGGCAGGCAGGAACTATTCTTTTGGGAGAAGGTTCCAGAATCTTCGTGATTGATGCAAGATCATAATCCCGATGCTGTTCTGTAATTTCAATTTCTAGTTTTTCGCCGGGAATTGCAAACGGAATAAATACATTTTTTCCGTTTAATTTCGCAATACAATTTCCCCCAAATGCAAATTTATCTGCTATAATAGTTTCCATGAAAATAAGTCTATCAGATTTTTAAGATAGAATGAATACAATTAATATGTTTTGCGGTTACGCGAATATCAGGAGATTTGAGTTATGCAGACAGAAAGATTCATGCAGAAAATGGATGACGGTACAGAAGTTGCTGTTAATCGCTGGATTCCCGAAGATGAAGAATCAATCAGAGGCGTAGTTGTTTTTTGCCACGGAATGCTTGAACATTCTCTTCGTTATGACAGAATTGGTTCAATTTTTGCAGAAAAAGGATTTGTGTTTTCTGCTCACGATTTAAGAGGGCACGGAAAAACTGCCCAGAATGCAGAACGAAATGGCTACGGAAAATTCGGTGTCCTTGCAAAAAAAGATGGATTTAATGTAGTAACCGATGATTTGTTTGAAATTATCGACGAAATAAAAAAAGATTATCCTGGAAAAAAGGTTATCCTTGCAGCCCATTCCTTTGGTTCATTTGTGGCTCAGAATTTTATCGAAAAATACGGCGATTCAGTTTCTGCCTGTATTCTTATCGGTACTTCCGGAAGACAAAAGCTTGCCGGAATCGGTCGTTTAATCACAGCTTGTGCAGGAATCTTCGGGCGTTCCAGAAAAGTTAAATTCATTCAGAATATTGCGTTTTCCGGTTATTGCAGCCGCATAGAAAAACCGTGTCATCCGCTTGAATGGCTATGCGTAAACAAAGAAAATCTTGAACTTTACAAAAATGATTCCTGGTGCGGCGGTCTTGAAAGCGTAGGATTTTTTAACGACCTTTCAAACGGTCTTTGCCAGATTCACAGTAAGAAAAATATCCAGAAGATTCCTTCAAATCTGCCGGTATTAATGATGGCTGGTTCAGAAGACCCTGTAGGCGATTACGGAAAATCAATCCGTTGGCTTGAAAATCAATATGTGGCAGCAGGCCTGACTTCTGTTCAGTTTAATCAGTACCAGGGTGACCGCCACGAAATTTTAAATGAAGCAGACAGCGAAAAGATTATAGCAGATTTATTTGATTGGATTGAAAAAAATGTCTCTCTGTAATAAAATCTTCCCATTGTGTTAGTGCGTTATGGAAAAGATAAGAACGGGAATCCTATTCAAAAAGCTCTCGTTTATACAAAAGAAGAACATAAAATTCCAAAAAACAAGATTGATTTTGATGCAATCCTCACGATTGAACGTTTAAGAAGCGAAGGTTATACAGCCTATATCGTGGGGGGAGCTGTTCGTGACTTAATCGTAGGAAATACTCCAAAAGATTTTGATATTGTAACGAACGCAACTCCAACCAAAATCA
>CAMHIV010000226.1 GCA_946185185.1 uncultured Treponema sp.
TGTGAAGTGAACAAATTAGAGCAAGAAGCAAAAATCAGTGTGAATAAGAAAATAAGGAGTAAGTTAGTTTTTTGTACTCCCCTCCATTTATTAAAATGCTCAGTTATACTTTTTTTCATAACACTCCTCTCTAAAATTTTATTTTATCATGGGAAGTTAGAAAATGTATAGGGGGCACAAGGCTCTTTTTCTAGGTCTGAAAAAGTGTTAAATATTCAACAATTCAGCCCTTAAAAAGTGTAATTTATTGTTGATTTAGCACCGAAAAAATGTTAAACTCAAAATTATGGAAAGATTTGCTTTTGTAGAACTGAAAAAATGGAAGGAAAGCCCAAACAGAAAACCTCTTGTTGTCATGGGGGCGAGGCAGGTTGGGAAGACTTGGCTTATGCAAGAGTTTGGAAGACGCTTCTACAAAAATGTTGCTTATGTCTCTTTTTACAACAACTCGACAATGAAAAATGTTTTCGAATCAGACTATGACATCAAAAAAATTCTTTCCTACTTGAGCATTGAAGTTGGCTTTACGATTGAAAAAGAAAATACGCTGATTATTTTTGACGAAATTCAGAACGCACCTAAAGCCTTTGAGTCTCTAAAATATTTTTGCGAAGAGGCAGGGGAATATCATATCATGGCTGCAGGCTCGCTTTTGGGTGTCGCACTTCATCAGGGAGTTTCATATCCTGTGGGCAAAGTCGATTTACTGAATCTTTACCCCTTGAGTTTTCGTGAATATCTTTATGCAGTAAATGAAAAAGCTCTTTCAGATGCCTTGCTTTCAAAAGACTTTTCGCTGATAGACACTTTTTCCGAAAAATACATTTACCATCTCAAAAACTATTATTATGTGGGCGGAATGCCGGAAGTGGTCAAAAACTTTACTCTTCACGGAGATTACAAGGAAGTGCGGCAGATTCAGAAAAACATTCTTGTTCAGTACAAAGGTGATTTTGGAAAACATGCCGGAACAAATGAACTTTCAAGAATAAATATGGTCTGGGATTCGATTCCCATGCAGCTTGCCAAAGAAAATAGAAAGTTTTTTTTCGGAAGGATGAAAAAGGGAGTAAGAAGCAGTGAATTTGAAATTGCTATTCAGTGGCTTTTAGATTCAGGCCTCGTACACAAAGTAAGCCGGGTGAATGAGCCTCACATTCCACTTTCGGCGTACAAGGATTTTTCTGCATACAAGCTTTTTATTCTTGATGTGGGACTTTTATGCGCCATGTCTGAACTTGATGCAAAATCGATTATTGAGGGAAATGCTCTCTTTGTTGAATTTAAAGGAGCTCTTACCGAACAGTATGTTTTGCAGGAGCTTGTTGCTTCGACTCCATACACTCCTTATTATTATGGAAGCGAAAGAGCAACCTTCGAACAGGATTTTCTTATTCAAAAAGAGAACAACATAGTACCGATTGAAGTAAAAGCAGAAGCAAATGTTCGTTCGCAAAGCCTCAAAGCCTTTTACGAAAAATACAAACCCAATCTCTCTGTGCGTTTCTCTTTACTTCCCTACAGAGAACAAAAATGGATGGTGAACATTCCCTTATATGCGGTTTGTATGCTGTGAGTAACACGATAATGACACTCCTTTTTTATCTCCCACTGATTTCACGGATTACACTGATTATTTCGATTTTTCTGTGCTATCTGTGAAATCCGTGGGAAAATTATTCCCAAAAATAGTCCCTGTTCAGCGTTCGCGTTTTTAAGCTACCAGCAGAACAGAAACCATTCCGAACTTGTCACATCTGTCATTGCAGAGGGATTCCCGCGTCGAGCGCGGGAATGACACTATGCAGCGCGGGAATGACAGGAGACAGGTGTTACAATTCTGGATGATTTTTTATCCATTCATCACATTTTTCTTCAAGCATTTTATAGTCGCAGCAAATTGAGGTTAAAAAAGCATTGTTTCTGGATTTCTCATTATATCTTTCTATGTAAATCATCAAGGACTTATTTGTAATTTCTACCCAATGCTTACGGATATATCGATATTCGTTAGAAAGGTATGTATCTTTGAGCGGGTCAATTTCTACTCTTTGAGCAAGTTTTTTTGGAACAGGAATCATATTGTTATGAAGCAAATCAGAAATCTCAATTCCAGAAGCTTTTATAAAAGTAGTTGTAAGCGAATTTCTCTTTTTTAATCCTCTTTTCTTACGCTCTTGAGTCGTCTGCGATGTAAGAGGAATTACAAAAGTTTTCCCATTAATCTGAACTGATAAACCGACATAAGGTCTGTCTTTTTTTAGACTTACGCGGCTGTCAAATCCATGCAGATATGACAGATAGTTTTTATCAACTATTACTATCTTTGGAGAAGTTTGTTTTATATCAGAATTAAGAAGTTCCATAATATCCATAAAAAAAGGCTTTCTTAAAAAAAGAAAGCCTTGTAAAAGACTGTCTCCAGTCTTGTTTTGAATCGTCCACTAAGCAGGACCACTCTTCATCTTAAAATATAGCACAAAAATCTAATTTGTCAATAGCATATTTTAAGACACACCCCTTTGCCCGCACCTACAGAATGTATGTCACTATTCAAATTCCAGGATACTGCCGGACACTTTCCATCTTCTGTAGGTTGCAGAATCAGAGCTGTTCAGCGAGTTCATGTCACTTAAAATACTGCTGACATTTGTATATTTTGAGCTGCCAGAAGGGCTTCCAGCCGAACATGCCTGATTTGGATTATAATAATAACATTTTGAAAGAACACATTTATCTTGCGCAAAACCAAAAATACCACCGTTTAACGTTTTACCGTTATACGTGTAAGCGCATGTTATTGTACCTGATGAATAACAGTTGTTTATATGAGGATACCAGTCAGTATTGTTTGCTGAAGGACCACCTGCTATTCCTCCCGCACCGGAGCAATAAGATTCGCTACTGGTCGCCGATACATTTCCATTGTTGCCACAGTTTTCTATAAGGTTTCCATAACTGTTTGGACCAGAACCTGATGTAACACCAACAATACCTCCGCAACATTGAGCTCCTGTAATATTTCCTTTATTTATGCAGTTTCGTATAATACAGGCCGTGGCACTTCCTGCAATACCTCCGACATACATTGATGCGGAAGCTGTAATTGAACCTGTATTCACACAGTCAAGAATGTAGCAGTCCCTCTCATAATAATAAGATTTTCCACTAACAAAAGTTCCCTCTGCCTCTCCAATAATTCCACCAATACCGTATTGAGAAGATTCGCTTGTTATAGTCACACTGCTGGAACAATTTTTTACAATGCAGGCTTCTGCATGACCTATAACACAGCCAGCATAATCAGCATTTACATTAAGCGTACCCTCAAGGTTTACATTCTGAATGGTGGCGTTTTTAGCGCCGCTGAATATGCCGGAATAATTCTGCGTGAAAGAAACATTGTTGTAAGTAATGGTTTTGTTATTTCCGTCGAAAGTACCACCTGTAAATACTTTGCTAACATTATTGTTATAGTTATAGTTACCAACAGGCGTAAATGACGAGTCAAGCGTTACATCAGTTAAAAGGATTAAAGTAACTCCAGTAAACTCATTGCCAGCGTTCACCCATTCTGCAACCTTCTCAAAGTCATCCATTGTTGCCAGACCTGCAGTGTCACCGGCAGCAGGAACAGTCGTGAATTGAGCCGCAGCTTTATATTTATACATTTTTCCGTCGGAAGCAATATAGTATTGGGTACTTCCATCCGGCGTTACCGTAAATTTTCCCACCTCATTTGCAAGGGTAACGCCCTCGGCTTCAAGCAGCGGCAGACCCTCTGTGTAATTTAATGGAGTAATGGTAATCGGGTCGCTTGCGCTGTGGACTGTAAGAGGAGAGGAAATTTTAATCTTAGCCCAACCAGTCATATAAATGTCATTTTTCTTTTCGCCGTATGGAATGTATGCGTCAGCTCCTATTTTAAAATCACAATACTCATCGGCTGCATT
>CAMHIV010000227.1 GCA_946185185.1 uncultured Treponema sp.
CGTTAAAGGAACCTTCATTTCGATTTTTACAGGGGTATACCATTTTCGCAATATGGTCTGGTGAATAAATCCGTTAAACCACAACACTGTAAATGCTGCAATTCCGGCAGCACAAAGTGAAGTAATAAGAAAAATCTTTTTGAGCTTTGCATTTTTTTCTATATATTCTGGTTCTGTAATAACAGTTTTTGAAAGTACGATTCTTGCAAGTTCAACACGGATTGCATGTGTGTCGTAGTGCTTAAGATAATCCTTTATGATTTTGAGAATTGGTGCTATTGATTGGAATCTTTTTGCTGCATTTGGCTTAAGCATTTTTCTGATAAGCGCACAGATTTTTCGTGGAATTGTTTTATCGATTTTTCGCGGGGAAATATATTTTCCTTTTTTGATAATATTCAGCGTTTCGATTGAAAGGGTCCCCGGATATGGTTTTGTTCCGGTCAGCATTTCGTAGAGCATAATACCGAGGGCATAAATATCTGCCCGGCAGTCTACTTTTGCGCTGTCTTCAAATTGTTCTGGAGGCATGTAGGCAGGAGTTCCCAGTGCAACACCACTTTGAGTAAGGGAATCGTCTCCTGCATTATCACTTGCGATTCCAAAATCAGTAAGTTTTACTTCCGCTTTTTTTGAAATCAATATGTTTCCAGGTTTAATGTCCCTGTGAACGATATTTTTTGAATGGGCATATTTCAAAGCAAAACAGGCATCCTGAAGAATAAGAAGTGCAAGCTGAGGAGAAAGAACTGTCTGCTTTTGGAGCAGTTTATCCAGGGCAAGACCGTCAACATATTCTTCAACCAGGTAATATGAAGTTCCTTCTTTGAAAAGATCGTTCAGGTGAACAATGTACGGAGTCTGAAGGTCGTTTAAAATCTGTGCTTCCCGCTTAAATCGTTCAAGATTTGCGGAATTTTTTCTGGCAGTCAGTTTTTTTATTATGACAGGGCGCTTTAAAGTCGGATGAGTTGATTTATATACAACACCCATTCCTCCTTTTGCTACAATTCCTTCGATTTTGTATTTTCCTATCATTTCTGGAAAAGTGTTTGCCATGCACGACTCCCTTGAAAAATATTATCTACCTAACAGTTTACGTCCATTATATCTCTATCCGGGTCAAAAATTCTACCGGGGGTTATCAGCGTGATAAATTCTCGTTCCGGATTGTGAATCTGGATGTATTTTCCACCCTGCCTGAAAGTACAGGTTCCGCTGATAGGCCTGTGACCACCGAGATAAATTGCATCTGGATTTTTCGTAAATTCATTTATTATTTTTATGCAGCTGTCTTCATCCGCTTCATCGTTTGGAGTCCATGTAAGTCCTTGAATCAATCTTTCGTCATGCATACCGTTTATAATCCGTTCTTTTGAAAAGAACGTTTCCGGTTCTGCGTGACTAATAACGCAGGAATTAAAGGCTGCAAGAAGGGGAAGGGCTTTTTCAAAACTTGAAATCACCATCAGAATATCGTCGCCGTAGGCTTCCTGCATAAAACGGTAAACCATTTCTCCTTCATCGGCGAATTTTCTGAACGGAAAGTTTCCTTCTCCCCGTTCATTCATAATATTTTCGTGGTTTCCCTTCAGCACATGAAATACATCCGGGAAGGCAAGTTTTAATTCCATCACGGAAGAAAGCAGAGTTAAGCCTTCCTGCATTTCATCTTTCATTGGCTGGGAAGTAAAATTACCTTTTTGAAAGTCTTCCAATGCATTGAGCCATCTTTCCCTGCCACGAAGTTCGGAATGCAAAAGGTCGCCAACGCAGATAACACGTATTTTTTTTTCGGAAAGTGCTTTCAGAACGCTTGGTGAACCTTTTACAGTTTCTTCCGGGAGCTTAAAATTCAAAATATGCGATAAAAAATATGAGCGTGCATGTAAATCGGGAATTATAAGAACAGGGAGTTCCTCTTCGCTGGTAAAGTCTAAAAGAGCTCCGTTTTCGCCGTTATCAGCTTCCGGCCGATATGAAGTTTTTTCGCTTTCAAGCAAAGAAGACACTTTATCGGCAAGATTAAAGAGGTATTCGTGAGAAGGTAATGTTTCTGCGTTAAAAAGCACAGAAAGAGTTTTTGTTATTTCTTCGTTCAAAGATTATTACGACATTACCAGATTCATTGTGCCGATGGTAATTTTGTCACCCTTGTTAAGTTTTATGTATTTCCCTTCTGGAATTCGGCGGTCATTCACAAAAGTTCCATTAGTGCTTTTTTCGTCTCTGATAAAGAAAGCGTCCTTAATTTTCTGGATTACGGCGTGATGTCTGCTGGCAAGTTTATTATCAACTACGACATCATTATCGTATTCGCGGCCAATTGTAATCTTTGCAACAAGGTCGATTCTTTTTTTGTTAAACATCAAATAGGAAGCAGGTTTTGAACCAGAAATCTTATCAAGATGCTTTCCTACCGGACTATCTGTTACGATTGTTGTATTTTCCATAAGCACAATTATACTCCTGATATTTTTTAAAGTCCAATAATGTTTTTATCATGAAACTATAACGAAATCATTTTTATCCTGAATCATAGATTTTGCAAAGCCAGGAATTTCTTTTTGAACAGATTTGAAAAGTTCTCTTATGATTTCTATAAGTTTTTTCTTTTGCTCAGAATTCAGTTTTGAAAATGCGGAAAGGATTTTTACAGAATTCTTTGCAAGATTTTTTTCCATTTCTGTACTTGTTTTCGCATCTGTTGAGTTAATTAGCTCAAACAGTGAATCAATCAGGATCTTTCTCTGTTCATTGTCGAGACCTTTCAGCCAGGAATTCATTGTGCTTTGGAAAAAATTGCTTCCAACGTCGAATTGAGTAACATTTATGAAATTTTCTCCCAAAACATGCCATTTAAAAGGATCGTGCTGCATTACTAGTGCCGAATCACATTCAACAACTTCGAAAAAGCCTGAATTCGAAAAAAGTTTTCCAACAATTGAAAACTGCGGATAATAAGATTTTAAAAGTGGAATTATCTCCTGGAATTCAGGGGTTTCTAGCCGTTCTTCAGAAAAACCTGGTCCGTCAAAATTGTATACCCCAGTGATTCGTTTTTTTATTTTTGGAGGCATTTTTATTGCAGAATAAATACTCAGGTTTCCGCCTTTTGAATGTCCCCCAATGATAAAATTGCCGGAAAGCTTTTGTGCTGCCGTTAAAAGATAATCCGCAGCCGCTTTTTGAGCTGGAATTTCGTCCATTATTGCAAGATTAAAGTCTTCTTTCCATGCGATGATTGAATCGTCTGTTCCTCGAAATGAAACATAATTCGTTCTATCTGGAAGCATAAATGTCATTGCTGCAAACTGTTTTTCTATTGATAAATCTGTAATAGCTTCGTAGCCCGTAACTTTTACGGATTTGAATCTTTCTGATTCGGCTACTTTAGAAAATAAATCTACAGTCATCGGATTAATAAGGGTTCCAAGGTTCTTCCGTGTTTCGAAATCCGGAGAAAATCTGAAAATTTCATTTAATTTCTGCAGTGAAATTTGAAATGAAAAATCTCCGCTTGGAATGAGGTTATCAAAATTAAGGTAAGAAAGCTGGGAAAGAATCAAAAAATCTATCTTATTTCCTTGGGACATATTAAAAGTTATGTCTCCGCGCCAGTCAATGTAATCACTAAAGTTTGCCATTCTTTCATTATACATCATATTTGTAGTTTTTTTTGAATAAAAATGTTATTATATATTGATGAAACTTGTATTTTTTCTGCTTATTTTACCGTTTTTTCTCTTTTTTTCGTGTTCCAGCGGTCAGTCTTCTGAAAAAATAATTTCTGATGAAGTTTCATTAAAAGTTCTCTCTCAGAATCGTGAACAGGAACTCCTTTGGACTCGAGAACTAGAAAGTGTTCGTCTTTTACTGGATACAAAAAAAAATCAGGTTGTAGCCGATAATATTAAACTTGAACCACTTGTTATGACCGGCACT
>CAMHIV010000228.1 GCA_946185185.1 uncultured Treponema sp.
GTAAGTGGTATAAACATTGTGTAGATAGTTTTTTTAAAGGATTGATTGCAAAGAAATTTGTTTTGATACCAAAGTCAAAATAGGTTTCAAATTGTGCGTAGTAGTTTGCATAAACTAAATTGTTGGAATTTATACCTGATGCGGTGGAATAAACTGCCTGGCTGTATACCCAGTTATTGTTCGGGCAGCTTCTATGGAAAAACAGGGTAGTGCTTCCCTTTGGATAGTAAACCTTATAGGAAATATACTGGCTGTTTCCAAAATATCCAGAACCGGCGCCAAGAATCTGTCCTTTGTTTGTATAACCTTGCGTTATTGAACTGTGAGAGTAGTAACCCAAGTATGGCCACTGCAGCTGGAAATCCTGGCTCATTTCAAAATTATTCCATTCAAAGCAGAGTTCGCTATGAAGCTTTGCATTCGGCATTGCTTTTGGGAATAATTTATTAAACGGCAGAGGAATGTATTGTTTAAGTCCAACAGTGTAGATTCCTGTGTGGAACGGATTTGATTCTTTATCGGAAGTAAAATCGTCGATTCCTAATTCGCCGTAAATTCTAAAGCCGATTTTTTGAAAATTCCATTCTGCAAATAAAGAAGCTTTCTGGTCTTCCTTTTCATTTGATTCTGAAAATGTAAAAAGCCGGCCAAGATATTTCAAATTAGAAAGTTCCCAGGCAGTAAGGAAGATTCTGTTTGCTCCGATTGTAAGCCCTGGAATAAGTGCTGGAGAAAAACTTGCTGAAAGCCCGTTCAGCATAGTGTGATTGTTAGATGAGTTAGTATCAAAATAATCTGATTCTGTTAAATACCCGGTCCAGATTCTTCCTTCGATGTCGCCTAGATACCAGTGAAGGAATGGAAGTCGTATTTGCGTGCGGCGTAAACCAAAATCAATTTTTGGATATGAGGCTGCGTTGTTGCTTCCTAGCATTGGATTTAATACTGCCGGTCCAAGCCATGGACTTTGTGTTCCAAGCCCTGCTGTAAAGTTTTTCCAGGTAAGTCGGATTTCTGTGTCTCCCCAGTCAAAGGATCGTACATAAGAATCTCCGTAGCGCTGGACAAGATCTATGTTTCCTGAGGCCCTGTTTGGTGCATTCAAATCGTAAAAGTATTTTACAAGAGAATTCATTACCTTTTCGCCTGTTGCAGGATTGGTAACTGGTTCTGCAGCTAAAAGAAGTTGTTTTCTATATAAGTCAGCATCTTTTATCCATGAATAATTATAAACGCCACCCATAGTTTCAAATTCAAGGTTTTGAGAGTAGGTAATGAGAGGTCGGAAAGTCAATTCCAAAAAGTAGGCTTCTAATCTGAATCCTGCAGAAATGCTGGTGTTGTATCCGCGTCCCTGCCAGAGTGCTCCGTCATTCTGGCCATATGGAGTTTCGGAGTTTATACTGCTATACCACTGCGGGCCATATACTTTTAAGAAAACATTTGGATTTCCGTAAAGAGTTTTCTTCTGTCCAAGATTATTGCGTTTCCATGGATTGATTTTTGGTTTTGTTGATTTTTTTGTCGGCGCGTTTTGGTCTGCAACGTATTCTTCGTCGTCATCTAAAGTTTCTTCGTAAACTTCATCTTCTTCCTGATCAGTGAAAATCCAGCTGCTGTCACTCAAAGTTCTGTAGCCAAGGGTAGGCTTTTTAACGGTTCCTACTAGAGAAAGAAAATCAAAATAGTCTTCTTCAACTGATTTTAAAACTTCCTGAGAAAAAAGCGAAAAAAATATAAAATTAAGCGAGAGTGCCAAAATGATTTTCTTCATAAAATGAATTATATAGAAAAAAATATGGTTAGTATATGGTATCAAGATAATAATTCCGGTTGTATGAGGAAGAAATGAAAAAAAAATAAAAAAATATTCAGAAGCTATTGACCTTTTTTTTAATAGTTTATATATTATAAACATCGAGCGACGCTAAGTCACTTATAAATCTTGCGGCAGTCATATAACGGCTCATTATCTCAGCCTTCCAAGCTGATGACGAGGGTTCGACTCCCTTCTGCCGCTCTTCTAAAGCTCATCTAACTGGTGAGCTTTTTTCTTTTAACCGCATGCACTGAGGGAGTCGAACCCTGCGGGTTCTGGCCGCTCGATTAATCTCGCGGCCAATTTGCTAAAAAACCTGTCGGCTTTTTTTAACGCAAATTGTCTTCATCCGCTCTTTCTAAGCTCATCTAACCGATGAGTTTTTTATGCTTAAATGCTTGTTTTATAAGGATTTAGTGCATATGGAATACTTAATTTATATTTGAATGTGTCCTACCTTGCTGGGCCCGGCGCATGAACGTAACGGCATTTTTGGTGAATTTTGGATCGAATTTGATAAAAACAGCCCCAATTATGCGCCAAGTTTATTTTTTTTTCCTATCAAACTCTATTTTAAACTGTTTATATAACTTACCAATTCACTGCGGTTGTAATAGTTTTCCGGCGAGCTGATTGTGTAGTCTGGTTCGGCTCCTTGGTCTACGTCGTAGTAAGAACCGTTTTTCATGTAAGAAATTCGAAGGGGGCCTGAAATTCTGAAGCATGTTCCCCAGGCAGTAGAAAGCGGCTGAACAACACATGCACCTCCTGCAGAAGTTTTCCCAAGCAGAGTTACTTTTTCGGATTCCTTAAAGGCGTTCGGTACAAAGTTTCCGCATGAAAAACTTACCGGAGAAACAAGGCAGAACAGTTTTCTGTCACCAAGAGTATCATTGTCATCAAATTCGTGGTCGCGGTTTGCATCACAACGATAAGGAGTAGTACACAAAGCTCCTGTCATTGTGTTCTTTATGCTTATTTCTGCTTCTCCTAAAAACCATGATATTACAAATATCGCTGTATTTGCCGCACCACCAAGATTGCAGCTTAAGTCAATAACAACATTCTCGATAGGACTGTTTTCTCTGGTAATCTTGTTATGGGCGTACATTATTAAAGCAATCGTATCTTTTTTGGCAAGCTCAGCAATAGAATCATTGTAGTATTCATCAAGATCTGATACACCTAGTTCAAAAGCATCAAAAGTGATAAAAGCTGTGTCATCGACTTCTTCGTATGCAGGAACGCTATCACCGTAAACGGCAGCTCGGGCATCTTTATATCGTTTTGTATAAACAGCCAGTCGTTCTCTTGCCAGACCATTTGGTTCATAGCCATCATGTTCACCTGTCAGATACGAAAAATTATACCACTTGCTGTGATTGTCATCGAGAAAATCTCCAATCAGAGTATAAATTGCCTTATCTGCATCTAATACGCTTGGACCAAGAAGATATGATTTAAGGCTTTGCTCTTCAACGATAGCCCTGGTTGCAACCGAACTTGATCCCACTGTCTGAAACAGCTTGTCGAAACTGCTGATTTCCTTATGATCTTTTAGACCATAAAGCTTATCCAATATCATGCAAAGTTCATTGTAACCGAATTTTGTAAGCACGGGGCTACGTTCTCCGTGCTCTCCTTGATAATAGAGTTCTTTGGATGCCTGATTTCCTTTTACAGAAAAATCATTGGCAATAATTACGCATTTTCCGTTGAAATACAGGTTATTCAGTTTAATTGGTGCAATGAAAATATCAGAAAAAGTCTGAAGGGGAAGAAAATATTTTCCGTCTATAAAAGGCAAATCGATTCCATAATCTTTAAGTTTGAATTCAATGGAGTCTCCAAACCGCGGAAGATATTTTGGAGCAGTTTTTTGAAAAATAATAGGACGGTTCTGAGCATCAACGGTTTCTAAAGACGTTATATCTAGAATCGTGGATTTTTCTGAAGTCATTGTAAACAAATCATAGTCTTGAAAAAGGATAGAATCTTTTTCAAAATCGATTGTGGTGGGAATGTTTACGCCGTAAGTTTTGTTATTTCTGACTAATGTAACAATAGAGTCTGCCTTGGATGCTGTAAGTCCGTTTGAATCATCATATAAAAAT
>CAMHIV010000229.1 GCA_946185185.1 uncultured Treponema sp.
CCGAATCATTGTTCCTCAGGTAGTAAAGAGAATTGTTCCGGCTATGGGGAACGAAGTTATTACTCTTGTAAAAGACACAGCTTTGGTATCTGTTATTGGCGTCGGGGAACTTCTTCTTGTGGCAAAGGAAAGACAGAGTGCTCTTTTCTCGTTCACACCTCTTTTTATTGCAGGTGTATTCTATTTTGTTATGAACGCAATTGTTTCGCTTGTATTTAATAAAATAGAAAAAAAACTTTCCTACTATAACTAATCGGGCGGAAAACAATGGAAGAAATAATCAAGGTTGAAAATCTTCAAAAATCCTTTTCTGGAATAAAAATCCTGAAAGACATTAATTTTAGCGTTCATCAGGGGAAGGTTCTTTCTGTTATCGGTCCAAGTGGATCCGGAAAATCTACTTTGCTCCGTTGTATAAGCCAGTTGGAAACTGTAGACGGCGGTTCAATTACTGTCTGTGGAAAAGAAATGGTAAAAAATGGTGTGTACGCGCCTAAGCCTCTTTTACATGAAATTTCGTTGAAAAGCGGAATGGTTTTCCAGAATTTTAATTTGTTTCCGCATTATTCAGTTTTGAAAAATGTAATAGATCCTCAGATTTGTGTCCTGAAAAAATCCCGGGAAGAAGCTGTAGAAAATGCAATGAAACTGCTTTCCCGAATGGGACTTGAAAACAAGGCTGATAATTATCCGTGTGAACTTTCCGGCGGTCAAAAGCAGAGAGTTTCAATTGCGCGGGCTCTTGCATTAAAACCGGAGGTTCTTCTTTTTGATGAACCTACCAGCGCTCTGGATCCTGAACTTACCGGCGAAATACTTGCTGTTATAAAAGATCTTGCTGCTGAAAAAATGACGATGGCAGTAGTTACCCATGAGATGGCGTTTGCCCGCGATATAAGCGATTATCTTGTTTTTATGGATGGCGGCTTGATTGTGGAGGAAGGAAAGCCTGAACAGGTTATAAATAATCCTCAGAACGAGAGAACTAAGGCATTTTTGTCGCGTTTTCATTGTTCGTAGAATAAATTTGCTCGTCGGTCAAAGATTCGCTTAGATTGACCAAAAACGGCAAATTTTGTATTATGTGTACTCAAATTATAAAGCGATAATTTTAAAATTTCGGAACTCGGCTACATTCGGTTGAGTTCTGTGGAGGTTATAAAGTGGTCAAACTCAGACTTAAGAAATTCGGTACAAAAAAGCGTCCTTACTACCGTGTTGTAGTTCAGGATTCACGCAAGCCACGTGATGGTGTTTGCATCGAAGAAATTGGTACATTTATGCCAGTTGAAGCTGAAGAACGACAGGTTTCTATCGACCTTGATCGTGCCAACTACTGGATTGGTGTTGGTGCTCAGCCTACAGACATTGTATCAAAGTTGATGAAGATTGCTGCTAAACAGTCTAAATAGTTTATAGGGAACGAAAATGGAAAAAGACCTGATCGAATACATTGCAAAATCATTGGTCGATGATCCATCTGCGGTCTCAGTAAACGAAACTGAAGGCGAAAAAGGCATGGTTCTTCAACTTAAAGTTGCAGAAAGTGACATTGGTAAGGTAATTGGAAAGTACGGCCGTATTGCTAAGGCAATGCGAACTGTTTTGAGTGCTTCTGCCACAAAAGACGGAAAGCGCTACAGTTTGGATATTCTGGATTAAGTTACTGATGGAAAATGAGCAGCTTGTTGTTGGCTTCGTTCGTGGTCCTCACGGGGTTACGGGGGAATTTAAAGTAGAGAGTGCTTCTGGTGATTACGCTCACATAGCGGCATTAAAAGAAGTTACTTTGAGGCGCGGTTCTGATTCTAAAAAATGCAGCGTTGAATCTGCAGAAGAAGGATGCTGTACCTTGTACATGAAAGTGCGGGAAATCAATAGCCCTGAAGAAGTACGCAAGTACAACGGCTGGGAACTTTGGGTTGACCGTAAATACGCTCATCCTTTGGGTAAGAATGAGTGGTATATTGAAGATTTGAAAGGCTGTTCCTTAATATGGAATGGTTCGGATGCGGCAGCGGTGACTGCACCGGCAATTGTCGGAACAATCACAGACGTATTGGAAGGCGGAGCAGGTTACTTATTAGAAGTTTCTATCTCCGAGAGTTGCACTGTTCTTGCAGACGACTTAAAGCATACTTCTAACGGCAAGGTTAGAAAGGTTTTGGTACCTTTGACCATGAAGCATGTTGGAAATGTTGATGTCAAAAACAAGACTATTCAACTGATGCACCTCTGGATTCTGGAGTAATTCCATGAAATTTACAGTGCTGACCTTATTTCCTGAGATTCCGCGGGCATATTTTGAAAGCTCAATCATGGCCAAAGCGGTTGAAAAGGGAATTATTGCCTACGACCTTGTGAACATCAGAGATTTTGCTCTTGATAAGCACAAGAAGTGTGATGACGCTCCATACGGTGGCGGAGCCGGTCAACTAATGATGACTGAGCCACTGGGATTGGCTTTAGACAGCGTAAAAGCAAAGCGAAAGAGAGTAATTTATGTTACTCCCGGCGGTGAACCTTTTACTCAGAAAAAAGCCTATGAATTAAGTCGCGAAGAAGAACTTGTTTTCATCTGCGGTCGTTACGAAGGTATTGATCAGCGGATTATCGATTATTATGTAGACGACGAAATTTCCATCGGAGACTATGTAATGTCGAGTGGTGAAGTAGCTGCAACAGTTATGGTCGACACAATCTACAGATTGGTAGACGGCGTAATTTCCAGTGAATCACTTGTTGAAGAAAGTTACAGCGACGGACTTTTGGAATACCCGCAGTACACAAGACCTGATGTGTACAAAGGCATGGCGGTACCGGAGGTTTTGCTTTCTGGAAACCATGAAAATATCCGAAAGTGGCGGTTAAAGAAACGAATCGAAAAAACTTTGCGTAACAGACCTGATATGATCTGGAGTGCAAAACAAAACGGACAGCTTTCTTTAGAAGCCAAAAAAATGATTGAGGAAATAACAGAGCAGACTTCTGTAAAGAATTTGAAAAAGAAAAAAACTAAGAAGTCAGGAGATTTATAATGGATCTTATTAAAGCTATTGAAGAAGGTCAGAAAAGATCTTTCACAACTCAGTTCAAAGTTGGTGATACAGTAAAAGTATTCTTCAAAATTATCGAAGGTAAAACAGAACGCATCCAGGTATATGAAGGTGTTGTACTTTGCATTAAGAATGCAGGTGCTCGCAAGACTTTCACAGTACGCAAGGAATCTTATGGTGTAGGTGTTGAACGTGTATTCCCAATCAACAGCCCACGCATCGTAAAGGTTGAAATCATCCGTGCTGGTAAAGTTCGCCGTTCTAAGCTCTACTACTTGCGCGACAAGGTTGGTAAAGACAAGAAAGTTAAGGAATTGCTTGGCGGTAAAGTATCTTCATTCATCAATGAACAGAACAAAGCTGCAGAAGCTGCTGCTCACGCACAGGAAGAAGTAATCAAGGCTGAAAAGTCTGCTGAACACGCAGGTGCTGATCAGGCTTAGTAAGCATACTGCATGAAAACTGATGTTGTAGTGCATTCAGCTGCCCTCACGTCTGGCAATAATACTAGAGCCTTGCGTGAGGGCAGTTCTGTTTATGTACGGGTTTTAAAAAATAATGGAAGCGGTTCTTACAAAATAAGTCTTGCTGGCAAAACTGTTGATATAAAATCTTCTGTTCCTTTGGAAGTTGGTGCCAGTTTTAAGGCTGAAATTTCATTGATTGGTTCAAAAATTGTTCTTCGTAAACAGGATTTTAATATTCAGCTGGAAGATGCAAAATTACAGAAGTTGCCCGTTATTTTTGATTCAGAAGGAAGAATTGTAAATCCTAAATTGATTCAGTATTTTGCAAATCTAGGGCTTTTTCCTGATGAAATTTCCTATGAATTATTTAATCTCACTAAAGAGCTTGGTAGCA
>CAMHIV010000230.1 GCA_946185185.1 uncultured Treponema sp.
CCTTTCTTAAAATCTTCAATTGCCTTTGGATTTGCAGCGATTACTTCGTCAACAATCTTTTCAATTGCACCTGCATCACTTACAACTTCCATACCCTTTTCTTTGATAATTTCTGAAGGAAGTTTATTTGAAGCTAACATTTCAGCAAAAACATCCTTACCCTGTTTTGAAGTAATTCTTTTATCTTCAAGGGCATCAGCGAGTTCTGCAATATGTTTAGGTGTAATTTTTACATCGAGAATTGTCTGTTTATTTTCATTAAGAACAGCAAGAAGTTCTGCAATAATAAGGTTTGCAACCTTCTTAGGCGATTTTGACGCAGCAGCAGCTTCTTCGAACCACAAAGAAAGATCGCGGGTGCCTGTAAGAACTTCTGAGTCAAACTGAGTAAGACCGAATTCTTCCTGGAAGCGGATTCTCTTCTGTTCTGGAAGTTCGCCAACACGTTCTGCGGCACTTTCTACAAGTTCTGTGCTTACAGTAAACGGCTTGATATCAGGCTCTGTTGTAAAGCGATAGTCGACGAAACTGTTCTTTGTTCGCATAATCTGAGTTTCGCCTTTTTCTTCATCCCAGTTCATTGTATTTTTGAAACCAGGGTTGAATTCCTGTCGATTTTCCTGGAATTCTTTTAATTGTCGCTGAGCTTCGTATGTACAAGCTTCACGGATTGCCTTAAAGCTGTTCAAGTTTTTAATTTCAGAAATTGGAGTATGATACAACTTACCATCTTCCCATACATTGAGGTTAATGTTTGCATCACAACGCATATTTCCTTCTTCAAGGTTACCCTTTGTTACTTTTACATAACGAAGAATTTCCTGAACAGTCTGCATAAAGAGCGCAGCTTCATCAGGGCTGGTCATATCCGGTTTTGTAACAATTTCTATAAGGGGAGTTCCACAGCGGTTATAATCGATATACGAGTGTGAGCCCTGTAGGTGCAATGACTTTCCTACGTCTTCCTCAAGGTGAATGCGTTCTACTCGGACACGGCGATATTTTCCATCGATAATACAATCTTCACCGATAAAGTTCTTTTCACGGCATTTATCACCACCCGGCTGCTGATCCTTTGGATAATGGCGCAAAGGCAAATCTACAAAACCATCTGTACAAAGCGGGAGATCATACTGAGTAATCTGATATCCCTTTGCAAGGTCTGGATAAAAATAATGCTTTCGATCAAATTTTGTATAAGAAGCAATATCACAGTTCAAAGCAAGACCTGCAACTGCTCCAAGTTCTACATATCCTTTAGAAATTCGAGGCATGGCACCCGGAAGTCCGAGACAAACCGGACACACGCGAGTATCAGGCATTCCACCGTAACGATTCTCACATGCACAAAATGCTTTAGTTTTTGTAAGAAGCTGAGTATGGATTTCACATCCGATTACAATTTCCCATTTATCGATAGCCATAAAATTTCCTTAAAAGCTTAAAAATTCTATTGAAGTGTACCATATTGCTCAAGTTTCTTCTATAGAGTTTGAAATTTAAAGCGAAATGAAAATTACAGACCTTTTGCCCAACTATATGCACTTAAATATGGATCCGGGCGGACATCTTCATCAGATTCCCAAACCTCTTCGATTATTCCGTCTTCTTTAATTTTGCCGATACGGGTTCTTTTGTAAGTATGCTGGTTTGAACCATCGATTAAAATACGGCCCCCAGGTGCATCAAATTCAAGTCCCTTCGAAGCCATTCGGACTTCTTCAACATCAGTAGTACCGGCTTTTTCTACAGCCATAGCCCACATATAAACTGCAGAATATGCTGCTTCAAGAGGAGCACCAATCATTTTTGTTTCGCCATACTTTTTGCGGTAGCGGCGGATAAAATCAAGATTTTCAGGAGATTCGATGGAAGAAAAATAATTCCAGGCAATATAATGACCGGCAATATTTTCTACACCAATTTCTTCAACTTCTGCTTCTGACACAGAAAAACTCAGTACAGGAATCTGTTCCGCAGAAATCCCCTTTTCATGCAAAAGCTTGAAAAAACTGATATTTGTACTTCCATTAAGAGTATTCAAAATGAAATCCGTTTTTTTTTCCAGAATTTCTTCAACAGAAGGAAGACAATTTGTACATCCCAAAGATTTGTAAGATTCCTGAACAACATTTGCACCTAGACTTTTTAACTGAGCCTTAATAATTTTATTAGCTGTATGCGGGAAGATATAATCACTTCCGATAAGATAAACATTTTTTCCAAAATGATTTACACAATATTCAACCGCAGGAACAATCTGCTGATTCGGAGTTGTACCCATATACATAATATTCGGGCTGGATTCCATACCCTCATACTGAAGCGGGTACCACAGAAGTGCAAAATCTTCTTCTACAACGGGTTTAACTGCTTTTCGGGCTGCACTTGTCCAGCAGCCAAAGATTGTTGAAACCTTATCAGTCGCAAGCAGTTTTTTTGCTTTTTCGGCAAAAACATCAGGATCACTTTGACCATCTTCAATCAATGGAACTATTTTCTTTCCCAAAAGACCGCCCGCTTCGTTTATTTCTTCAATTGCAAGAAGTTCTGCCTGAATCAGAGGCTTTTCGCTCATTGCCATTGTACCTGTTTCAGAATGAAGAATTCCAACCTTTATAATATTTTCGTTTCCATTACAACCAGAAAAGAATAACGCACCAGCAAATGCTGTAAAAACTAATAAAACTCTTTTTTTAATCATAAAAACCCCTACACCAAATCATAAGTAGTCATCATACCTTTACCTTTTACATCGCACTGAATCGGCTCGCTGAATGAAAGGTTTGTATGAAGAAGATGCTGACGAACATTTTCTGTAATTCTAATCTTTCCCGGAGTACCAGCTGTTTCCATACGGCTGGCAACATTAACTGTATTTCCCCAGACATCATAAATAAACTTTGAACGTCCAATTACTCCCGCTGTAACAGGTCCGCAGTTCAAACCGATACGAATATTAAATTTAATCTTTGCAGTTTTATTATACTCTTCCAGATCCTGATACATTCCGCGGGCAAAATCTATCATAATTTTTGCATGATTATGATTAGGTGTAGGAATACCACAGGCTGCCATATATGCATCTCCTATAGTCTTGATTTTTTCAACACCCATTGATTTAGCACGTTCGTCGAATCGACAGAAAAGATTATTCAAGGCGTCTACAATCTCGCTCGCAGGAATACCGCTTGTAATCTTTGTAAAATTTACGATATCCGAGAACAGCACTGTTGCATCTTCAAAATTTTCACCAATTGACTGAACTCCGGTATCCTTAAGCTTATCTGCAATTTTATCAGGAAGAATAGCGCGCAAAAGAGAATCAGATTTATTCTTTTCGGCTTCGAGATCTGCAGTTTTGATTTTTACCATATTTTCAAGCATCGCGTTTACTTTCTTCATCTGTTTTTCACGAAGGAAGAAGATAAAAACCACAATAGCAAAAAAGCACAAGACAACAGCAATCCAGAAAAGCGGCCTCTGATGCAAATAAGGCTTCTGAATAAACAAAATAGTTTCGGCAGTTTCGGAAATCTGATTTGTTCCGTTTATCGCATGAACCTGGAATACATGCCGGCCAGGTTTAATATTTGTATACGAAACGGTTCTTATATGACTTGGCATACTAAAATCTTCATCAAAACCGCTTAATTTATATGAAAAATTAATTCGTTCCGGAGCATCAAAACTGAGTCCTGTAAATTTAATATCAACTCGCTTTGTTCCTGGCTTTAAAACAATTGCCTGATTTGGAGATGCTTTATATTCAACATTATCAACAGAAATTGTTTCAACATTTACAAGCGGAACTACCTGAGTTTCATAAGCTTTTACAGGATCATAAAGGGCATAGCCGTCAACCATAGCAAACCAGATGCGACCAAAATGAT
>CAMHIV010000231.1 GCA_946185185.1 uncultured Treponema sp.
TTATGAAGTTGTTGCAATCAACGATTTGACAAGCCCAAAAATGCTTGCTCACCTTCTTAAGTATGATACAGCACAGGGTGGTTTCATGGGCCGCATTGGTGAAGGAAAACACACAGTATCAGCTACAGAAGATTCTATCATCGTAGATGGAAAAGAAATCAAAATCTCTGCAGAAAAAGATGCAGCTAACTGTCCATGGGCAGCTAACAAAGTAGATGTAGTTCTTGAATGTACAGGTTTCTATACATCAAAAGACAAGGCTGCTGCTCACATCACAGCAGGTGCTAAGAAAGTTGTAATTTCAGCTCCAGCTGGAAACGATCTTCCTACAATCGTTTACAATGTAAACCACAAGACTCTTACAAAGAATGATAACATCATCTCTGCAGCTTCTTGTACAACAAACTGCTTGGCTCCAATGGCTAAAGCTCTTAACGACTACGCACCAATCGCTTCTGGTATCATGTCTACAATCCACGCTTACACAGGTGATCAGATGATTCTTGATGGTCCACAGCGCAAGGGTGACCTCCGCCGTTCACGCGCAGGTGCTCAGAACATCGTTCCTAACTCAACAGGTGCTGCAAAGGCTATCGGTCTTGTAATTCCTGAATTGAACGGAAAACTCATTGGTTCAGCTCAGCGTGTTCCAACACCAACTGGATCAACAACAATCCTTACAGCTGTTGTAAAGGGTAAAGATGTAACAAAAGAAGGAATCAATGCTGCAATGAAAGCTGCTGCTACTGAATCTTTCGGTTACAACGAAGACGAAATCGTATCTTCAGACGTTATCGGTATGAAGTTCGGTTCATTGTTCGACGCTACTCAGACAATGGTATCTAAGATCGATGACGATACATACCAGGTACAGGTTGTTTCTTGGTACGACAATGAAAACAGCTACACATCACAGATGGTTCGCACTATTAAATATTTCGCTGAAAACTGCTAATTGATACTTGATTAATATAAGGGCATCTAGGGAAACTTAGGTGCCTTTTTTAATTTTAAATAAGTACTTAATTGTTCTTGCTATTTAGACGCACAAAAATACTGCGCCACTGCTCGCATTTTTGTGCTCTGGTACGAACAATCAAGTACTTTGCAGACTCGCAAGCCGCGTGAGCGGCGTGTAAATAATTTCCATGCAGAGCATGGAGCGAAGCGACGTAAAACTGCTAATTGATGCTTAATTAAAAAAAAAGCTTCGCTCAGGCGAAGCTTTTTTTGTTTAACATGAGTTTTCGTTATCTTTTATTTAACAGTTCTTGCTATATAGACGCTCGGGATGCTCCGCACTGCTCGCATTCCTCGCTCTGGTTCTCCAACGAAAACTCAAACACATTCTTCGAAAACTACACATCTGCCTTGCGGGATTCTTTCAGGTTGTTTATACTTTTGATATGAGATTTTTGGAAAGTAGCCGGAATTCAAATGTGGAAATGATTAGAATAGTGGGGATGCTTTTTGTTATTCTTCATCATATGATTTCCCAGGGTTTTTCCTTTGTAAATACCGTTGAACCTTCCATGAATCTGGTTTTTCTTCAGGTTTTTAACAGTATTGGAAATTTGGGTAATAAGCTTTTTATTATAATTTCTGGCTATTATCTTTGCGGTTCAAAATTTTCCGTAAGAAAAGTTATATCTGTATGGCTGGAGCTTTTTATATACTCTTTAGGAATCTCTCTCATTCTTTATGTTTTCAAAATTCAGATTTATGGCGTAACTGGTAATGGATTTTATTTTACACGCCTGCTTCAAAAAAGAGATTTTAGAATAACAGAATTGTTTTTTTCTGTTTTTCCTTTTTTGACGGGGCAGAACTGGTTTATCACGGCATATATTGTTTTTCTTTTTTTTGTTCCATTTTTGAATGCAATGGTAAACAATCTTGAAAAGCGCGAATTGTTGTTGCTTAATCTTTTGTGCATTTTTTTATTCAATATCGTTCAATTGATTCCCTTTTCAGATGTGTATGTAATAAATAATTATTCGTCTTTTATTCAGATGTTTTTTGCCGGTGCGTATTTAAAAAGATATTCCAAGGATTTTTCCTCGGACTGCAGAAAAAAAATGCTTTTTGTCGGAATTATTTTACCTGTTTTGTATTATTCACTTAGATTTATAGTTTTTAGCCGGCAGATTTTTTATGCCGATGTAAATAAGTATTTATATCAGATATTTTTTTCTGCTTTTCTTTACGATATGATTTTTGTTTTTTCTGCATTTATGATTTTTGCAGGGATTTTGGGATTACAGGAAAGGAAAAATCGATTTATCAATCTGATTTCTTCAACCGTGCTTGGGATCTATCTTTTACACGATCACAATTATTTCAGGCGAAATATATGGTTTGATTTCTGTCATCTGCAAGAGCACTTTTATAGTCCGAATTTTATCGCCTATATGCTTTTCTGCAGTGTTTTGGTCTTTCTTATATTCTTTTGCATAGATTTATGTAGAAAAATTCTTCTGGAACCTGGCTGCAGCTGGATTTCGAAAAAGGTCGAAGAAATATTCGTAAATCGAGGTTAGAAAGATTTTGTTGTTGAACTCGTCGAAACACAACCTGCTCAGGATTTGTGATTTTTACACACAAAGTCGCAGAATGCACAGATATCGATTGTTTTTCCCGGCACAATTTTTTTGAGTTTTTTTATTTCTTTTGAAAGACCTTTTTCATAGCAGAGTTTTACCATTTCATTTTCAGAAGCGTTTTGCATGACTTTTTGAAAATCGTCTTCTATTGTTCCGATAATCAGCTGGTTGTTTTCATTTGCAAAGCCGCAGCAGGGAGCAATGTTTCCGTTTGGGTGTACAAAAAGTACTTGTCCGGGGCCTTCGCAAAAATCATCCTTGAACCATTTTCTGCTGGTCCAGGTTCGTTTATCTGAAGCTGGAAAAGACTGCGATTCCCGATAGATTGGAAGATAAATATCGTCGCTTTCCAACAAAATGGTTCCTCTTCCAGTTTTCTTGCTCAATAAAACTGTTGTGTTACATGAAAGCTCGTCTGCAAGAGAATCAAAATTGTCGAAATCTTCAATATTTTTGCTGTTGTCACTGGAAATTACGGACTGAATATCAAGAATGTCTTTCTGATTCCAGATTTTGTATACAGCTTTTATAAAGGTGAGCATTTTTGAAAGCGTCTGTCCGTGAAAACTGTCCCAACTTAAACCGATTTTACCGTCAAATCCAGCATCGTAGAGATTTGTAAGCTTTTCATTAAGTTCGGTTTCGTTCTTCCACCATACGCCGTTTGTGATTATACGGTCGAACATCATGTCGCAGTTAATGGCAGTTTTTACAAGGCTTGTAATCAAATCAAGGTTTAAAAAAGGTTCTCCGCCGGAAAAGCCAACCATATTTACAGGACTGTCTTTACAGCTTAGAAGAAATTTTTCTGCTTTGTTCAAGTCTAAATCGATATCGTTTCTTTTTACATAGCAATGAGAACAGCGCAGATTGCATTTGTCTGTAACTGCAAAAATAATTTCTTCCGGATAAAAGCCTTTTTTCTTCATGAGGGGCATTTTATCATTCAAATTGAAATTCTAAAAGATTGAATTTGTATAGTTAAAATATTATATTGTTAAGTGATACCACAAAAGTGGTTCCAAAGTTGCGTTGCGACTTTTTACTCCAAATATCCATGTTTGGCGGCTGTTCGCCGCGCAAAAGAGGAAATCATGATTAAAACAGTAAAAGATGTAGATCTTAAAGGTAAACGCATTATCATGCGCGTTGATTTTAACGTTCCAATGAAGGACGGAGTTGTTCAGGACGACACTCGTATTATGGCAGCTCTTCCTACAATTAAATATATTCTTGAACAGAGCCCACGCTCACTCGTTCTTATGAGCCACCT
>CAMHIV010000232.1 GCA_946185185.1 uncultured Treponema sp.
GCAGCATTTTCCATCATTACAAATTCAGGAAAAAAGAATCGCGCTTTTGCCTCTTTTTCCGGCACAGATGAATCATAATAAATCGGTTTCATACTAACTATTGTATCATATTTTTGTGGCAAGTTTTCAGAAATGGATTAAAATATAGTAGGAGACGAATATTTATATGACAAATGATCCAATTCAAAAAATTTCAAGAAAGATAATCCGTATTTATCAGGATAGAATCTTAGGTTTCTCGTTCATTTTTTTGATTCCTGCAGCAATTCTTTTGGGACTTCCAACAAGTCAGTATACAATTCCAAGCTGGTGGCATTCCGTTTCACAAACCTACTACGCAGCCGACAGCGCCGTGATGACAGGAATGCTCTGTATCTGCGGAATAATGTTCATCACTCACCGCTCAGAAAAACTGTTCGAAAAAATAATTTTTATCATCGCAGGTGTCAGCATTCTCGGGGTAGTCGCCTGCCCACACGGAGAAGAAATTTTTGAACACGTAGGTCTTTTCCATCTGCATAACAAAGTCAGCGGCAGATTTCACGTCTTTTTTGCATCAATCATGTTCATTTCATTTGGGATTTTGAGCTTTTTTAATTTCCCGGAAACTGCGGAAGAATTACGCCACACAAAGCACGGCAGAACAAGAAATACAATTTACCGCGTAAACGGAATAATCATTTTTATTGCCTGCCTTTTTATGCTTTTGCGCCAGTTTTATCCGGTATATGACTGGATTGGAATCGTAGCAGAATGGTTTATATTCACCCCGTTCGGCATAGACATGCTGATTAAGGCGAATATATTCAAATTCTTAAAAGATTAAGATTCAATTAAAAAAAGATGAGTCCTAAAATTCCGAGAGGAATTAAATAGCAGGCAAACCATTCAAGCTTTCCCTTGCGAATCATTTTCATCAAGAGGGAAAGCGAAATGTATCCCCAGGCAAATGCAGCTGCACAACCGGCAATAATCGGAGCCGCTCCCACAACTGAACCCATTTCACCAATATCCTTTAATTCAAGAACAAATGCGCCAAGTATTGCAGGAATTGAAACGATGAACGAATATTCGCCGGCAGCACTTCGATTTACACCACAAAGCTGACTTCCTGCAATTGTAGAACCAGAGCGGCTGATACCAGGCAAAGTTCCAACACCCTGCATAAATCCTATAAAAAGTGCCTGAAGTGGAGAAACACCTTTTTTCTGCTCTTCAATTCTCTTTGCAGACGCAGATTTTTTTTCAATAATCGATGAAACAACAAGAAGACAAGCCGTTACAATAAATCCTGCGCAAGTTACTTTGATTGAAATAACATCGTCCTTAATTAACTTGCTTGTTAAAACGCCGATTACACCAGTAACCAGGGTCGTCAATATAACTGCAACAATTGTTCTTCGTCCACGTACATCTGTTCCGGAAATAAAATCCTCGGAATCTTCTGCTTCAATTCGAGGTTTTCTCGAAATCCAGCGTCCCAAAATTTTTAAAAGATTCCAAATCTTTTTTCTAAAATAAAGAACAACGGCACACAAAGTTGCCAGATGAAGAAAAACATCAAAAAGCAGCGGAACTTCGCCAAGTCCAAAAAGCTGCTTTACAACTTCAAGATGTCCCGACGATGAAATCGGAAGAAATTCTGCAATTCCCTGAATTATACCAAGAATAATTCCCTGAAAAATCGACATAAAAACCTCGTTAGAATAATTTTTTTAATAATTTATTTGCGGCATCCTGAGCAGCATCTGCGCCAGTTTTTGCCATTAATTCCTTTTTCTTCTGGTCCAAAACCTTTTCCAATTTGTTAACCGAAGCCATTTCTTTTGAAAGAGATGTTTGAACCGCATTAAACTCCGAAATTGAAGAAGTTACAGAGCTGTTTTTTTCTGCAATCAGTTCTGAAACCTGTTTTTTTGCATCATCTGCAATCGCATTTAATTCCGAAGTCAAAGCCTTTGCAAGAGGTGCTGCAATCTGTGTAGAAGCCTTATCCAGATTAGTTACTTCAACCAGAAGGCCTTCGTCGCCGTTAGAAATCTTAAATCCAAGCGAAAGATTTTTTACGTTTTTAAGCGACTTATTGTAGATTGCAGAAACTTTTTCAGGAGAAAAATCCATACCGGCAATATCTTTAATCTTCAAATCCAAAGTTCCGCCGATAGCAAAGCTGCCGTCCGTATCAAATGACATTTCTGCAGAAATATTCGAAGCTGAAGTAAACTTAAACACCTGCGCATCTGCTTCAACAGGGAAACCAGCTCCCTTGTAAACCGCAGAAATAAGACTTGCAGAAGAATCTTCCCTTGCATCAACCACCGCAGCAATTTTATTTGTGTTTCCATAAGAATTGAACGAAGCTTTTAAAGTTGCAGGCTTTCCCCGCACATTCTGATCATTTGAAAGCTCTTCCGCAGAAGCTTCGAACAAAAGCTTGTTGGTTTTATATTCATAACCGCTGGCCTTTACATTTTCAATCAAAAAGCGTGGAACAGTATCTTTTTTGTAGTAAATATTTCGTCCGGCAGAACGCTTATGAAAAGCACCTGTTTTTTTAGCTCTCTTAGCTTTCTTTTCGGCAATATCAGACTTTTCAACCTTTTTCGAATCCTTTGCTTTGGAAGCAGCTTTTTCCGAACCTTTTGAATTCATTGCGGCATTCAAAGCCATATTTGCGTAAGGATAATATTTTCCTGAAACAGAATACAAAACGGAATTTATGGCATCGTTCATAACAGCTTTTAATCCAGCAGGAGAAAAAGTTTTCTTCATTTCTGAAATTTTTGAATCCACAAGGGCAGTATCGCTTTTTATCGCAGTCTGAATCTGTTTTGAATAGGCATTCATTGCCGTAGCATCTGCATTTATTTCAGAAGTTGTTGTCTTTATTTTTTCTTTTAGCGATTCCGTTTCTTTGTAAATGGACGCAATTTTTTCCAAAGCATTTTTGATTCGAAGCGGATCATTTACTTTTGACCAGTCAGTGTTCGCAATTTCATTTACATCGGCAGTAAGTTTTTCTACAGTTTTCTGATATTCAGCCGGAACATTCTTCCATTTTGAAGCTTTTGCCGTAACATCAGCAGAAATTGATTCTGCAACTTTTGGCGATTTTAAATCATCCTGAATGCCTGAAAGCATATTTTCCGGATCATAATTGCTGAATAATTTTGAAAGCGTTTCTGCGGCATTTTTTGCATATTCCGAAGATTTTTTTGCAGAATCTTTTTCAAGTTTTTTTACTTCTTTTGGTTCATGTGCAAAAACCAATTCTCCGGAAGATTCTCGGTCTGTTCCAAGTGCTACGCCGGTAACTTCCATGTTTTCCGCGTGAAATTTTCCACGAAGTAAATCAGATAAATTAAAATCCATGTAAATGCGTTCAACTTCAAAAAGATTCTTCATTGGAGAATCCTTATCAGCCTGCGCAAGTGAAGTAACTTCCAGCGAACCGCCAAAAATTCGAAGATACACATTACCAACATCAGTTTTTGCAAGAAATACCTTCTGCATTGAATGAACGATTACATTTTTTACGATGATATTTTTAAAATAGAAAACAGACAGGATAAAAACGAGCGTTAATCCAAGCGTTGAAAAAAACGGTACAAATTTAAATGCAGGCTTTTGCGCAGTAATACTTTTTGCAATCAATTTTGCGCGCTTAAAATCAGATTTTGAAAGAGCCTTTGTTGTATCAATAAAAACAACGGCTCGCTCCTTCTCATCTTTTCCGTCTTGAAACAATGATTTAATCAATTTTTTGTCAGATTCTATATAAATCTTTTTCAAAATCTTTTTTTCAAACAAATCCGAAGTATATTTCTTCTCGTGCAGCTTTTTTTTCTGTCTCAATTTGTTCTTTTTCTGGCG
>CAMHIV010000233.1 GCA_946185185.1 uncultured Treponema sp.
TGAATTATGTCATTTTGATTATTTTTTTACAATAGGGATAGAGTATGATAGAATGTAAGGAAATAAAAAACGGGAGTTAATTATGAAAGTAAATTTTGGCACACAGACTTTTTTGTACCCGATGCCTGTTCTTATTATTGCGACTTACGGAGCTGATGGTACTCCAGATGCAATGAATGCTGCCTGGGGTGGAATTCACGATACAAATCAGATTGGAATCTGCCTTAGTCCAGAACACAAAACTGTAAAAAATATTCTGGATCGAAAAGCATTTACTGTAAGCATGGCTGATGCAAAGCATGTTGTTGCCTGCGATTATGTTGGAATTGTTTCTGGTAATAAGGAACCGGAAAAATTAAAGAAAGCCGGATTCACAGTTTCAAGAAGTGATGTTGTTGATGCACCGATAATCAATGAACTTCCAATGGTTTTGGAATGCAAACTCGTAAGCTACGATGAAACTTCCGGCTATATGGTAGGTGATATCGTTAATGTCAGTGCTGAAGAAAATGTTTTGACTGATGGAAAGATTGATGCGGCTAAGGTTCAGCCAATAACTTATGATCCTGTTAATCACAATTATCTAAAGCTTGGTGAGATAGTTGGAAAGGCATTTCAGGATGGCCGCCAGCTGAAAAATTAAAAAACTGCATTTGCTTTGGATTGGTGGAAATAAGCGTTATAAAGTGGTATCATTCCAGCATGGGTTATTCATGTATGAATTATGGATTTTTTAATGTTTCTTCTGCCAGTCCTGAATTGAAAGTCTGCGACTGTGATTTTAATGCTGAAAAAATTATTGACGAGGTTCGCTCGTCTTATGCTAAAGGTTCTTCTCTGGTTGTTTTTCCGGAGCTTTGCATAACAGGCTATACCTGTGGCGATTTATTTCTTCAGAAAACTCTTCAAAATGGTGCATTAAAAGCCATTGAATACATTGCAAAAAAAACAGCTTCCCTTGATATTTTGATTTGCGTTGGACTTCCATTTTCTTATTCCGGCGCTTTGTATAATGTATGTGCTGTTCTTTTTAAGGGAAAAATTATAGCTCTTGTTCCAAAAACATATATTCCAAATTATTCAGAATTTTACGAAGCACGGCATTTTTCTCCTGCTCCATGCGGTGTAAAAAATGTTTTCATTTCAGAAAAAAATCCAAGTGTTCCTTTTGGAACTGATATTCTTATCCGCGATAAAGATGGCTCAGGTTTTGTTCTGGGAGTTGAACTGTGTGAAGACGCCTGGGTTCCTGTTTCTCCTGGGGTTAGGCTGGCAATTGCCGGGGCTACGGTGGTTGCAAATCTTTCCGGTTCAAATGAAATCATCGGAAAAGCCGAGTATCGCAGAAATCTTATAAAAATAAATTCTGCAAAAGCTCTCTGCGCCTTTATTTATTCAAATGCTTCACATGATGAATCGACACAGGATTTAGTTTTCAGCGGGCACAGCATGATTGCAGAGAATGGTACTATTCTTTCGGAAAGAAAGCCTTTTGAAAAGCATTCTGTTATTGCTTCTGTGGATATTGAGCGAATCCTGCAGGAGCGCAATAAAACAAAGACATTTCAGGATTGTGCAGTGCGCTTTAATTCTTCGGAAAATTCTTCCTTTACTGTGATAGAGGTTTCTGTTAGAAAAATTGATTTTAATAAAAATAGACTGGTTCGTTTTACGGATCCACATCCTTTTGTACCATCGGCTTTAGATGCACGGAGCGAGCGCTGTCGGGAAGTAATCAGTCTTCAGGCAGAAGGTCTTGCAAAGCGGCTCAGACATATAAACTGTAAATCTGCTGTTATTGGTTTGAGCGGTGGATTGGATTCCACTCTTGCGCTTCTTGTTACCTGTCGTGCTTTTGATTTGTGTGGTACAAGCCGAAAGGGAATCACTGCAGTTACAATGCCGTGTTTTGGAACTACTGACAGAACATACAACAATGCGTGTGTTCTTGCAAAAGAAAGCGGAGTAGAATTAAAAGAAGTTCGAATTGCTGAAAGCGTACATAAGCATTTTACGGATATCGGCCAGGACGAAAATGTTCATGATGTAACTTACGAAAACGGCCAGGCCAGAGAACGAACTCAGGTTCTTATGGATATTGCAAATAAATCAAACGGTATTGTAATCGGTACCGGCGATTTGAGTGAGCTTGCCTTGGGCTGGTGTACTTATAACGGGGATCACATGAGTATGTACGGGGTTAATTCTTCGATTCCAAAAACTCTTGTACGCTATCTTGTTCAGTTTTTTGCAGATGAAAATGAAAGTAAAAATCCGTCTCTTTCTGCCGTTTTGCGAGATATTCTGGATACACCGGTTTCTCCTGAACTTTTGCCACCGGAAAATGGAACAATTTCTCAAAAAACAGAAGATTTGGTAGGCCCTTATGAATTGCACGACTTCTATTTGTATTATCTTCTGCGCTTTGGTTTTTCACCGGAAAAAATACTCTTTCTTGCAGATTCTTCAAATCTCCCTTATAACCATGCTTTCAAGCTTAAATGGCTCAGAACCTTTTACAGAAGATTTTTTACCCAGCAGTTTAAAAGAAGCTGTATGCCGGACGGAGCAAAGGTTGGTACAGTAAATCTTTCTCCTCGCGGTGACTGGCGAATGCCGAGTGATGCAAGTGCGGCTTTGTGGCTTTCGGAAATTGATCGATTGAAATAACTAATCAGGAGTTTATTATGAAAAAAATCTTTTTTATGATGGCCTTTGTTTTTTGTGCAGGAACTGCATTTCCTTGTAAATACAACGAAAAAACACACGAACTGATTGAGTGTAAAGAATATAAAAAAGGCTATGAAGAAATAAAAGAAGAATGCAGGCTTGCTCATAATGCATACAACAGATATGTTGCTGCAAAGGTCGCTGCAAAAGCGAAGCAGAAAGCCACTCGAATCGGAAATAAGATTTCAAAATTTATTGGCGAAAAACTTGATGAAAGAGATGCCTCGGATTCTGAATAAAATATTTTAGAAGTAGAATCTTGTTCCCATGCTCAATGGGAATTTTAGAGTATATCTTGTTTTTAAGTTATGATTTATCTGGTTTTCCTGTTGGATTGCAAGTTGGATAAAATGTTCCATAAAGCCGTCGTAATAAGTCCAACTGAAGCCGGTAACAATTCTCTTTGAAGTTGAATAATAAAAATCACTTTTAGAAATTTCTGCACCTAAGCCACAGCCAATGCCTAAAAAATAATTGCAGGAATTTGAAATTTTTGGTGAAAAAAGCCAGTAATCAACAGTTATTGCCGGTTCAAAAAAATTATTTACAATATCGTAATTTGTAGTAAAGTTTACCACAATAGGTTCCTTGTCCAGTTTTATCGAACATGAGGCTCCAGCATTTAAAATCGTTGAGTCGCCAAAATATAAGCCTTCGCTGAAATCCAGCTGCGGACCAATTCCAATTGCAAAAACATTAAAAAATGTAAAAAATAAAATTGCAGCAACTGATAACTTCTTCTTCATATGTTTTATCAGTATATAGAAAACTGTGGTTTATGATAAGTGATGTGGGGTAAGTATCTGTATTGACACAAGAATTCTATTCTGCTAAGTTTAAATAAATGGCACATATCTTCATTTGGGCTCAAAAAATTAATTCCTCAACGTTGGCATACCTTTACCGCCTTTATAATTATTTCTGCTCTTTTTTCGGAAGATGATTCTTGTGCATTTGTATTTTTAATGTTGTAATTGCAAGGTCTTTCCGAACAGGAAGACCTTTTTTTATGTAAATAATTTAATTTCGGGAAATCCCGACAGGAGTATTTATGTCATTATTTGAAGATTTAAAATGGCGCGGTCTTATTAAAGATGTTGCCGG
>CAMHIV010000234.1 GCA_946185185.1 uncultured Treponema sp.
CTGTCGGTCCGCCTTTTTCCATAAGTTCATAAACATAGCCTGGGGTGTAGTCCATAGCTTCCTCCTTGGTTTTACATCTTAATTATAAGCGACATGTGTCTTTTTTCTATGGGCAAGATATGGTATAATGTTGTTTAAACGACAGATGTTGCAAATATGACTATTAAACAGGCTTTTCCGGAGGAAAAATGACCCAACCAAAACTCGACCCCCGCATTGTCCGCACAAAGGAAGCAATTCAAAGTGTTTTCAAAAAAATGGTCTGCGAGATGCCTTATGAAAAAATTACCGTAAAGGCAATTACTGAAGGAGCCAGAATCAATCGCAATACTTTTTATCTTCATTATAATTGTGTGGATGATGTGCTTGCAGAAATTCAGGCAAAACATTCCGGTGAATACAGCGCCATTGTCTCGGGCTTTGACCAGCTTAAGGACACGGATAAACTGGTGCGATCATTTTTTGAATATATGGAAGCTCAGGATGAATTTTTTAAGCGTGTGACTTGCGACAGCCGTTTTGATTATATCCGTGAAAGAATGCAGAACCGTGTTACAAAACAGGCAGCGGAATCCCGCCCTCTGAAAGGAATAAAGCAGAGCGTGCGCAACATTCTTTTGACTTTTAATAACTGTGTAGTTCTGCTTTACCGCCAGTGGGTTGCCGACGGTCGTAAGATTCCAATGGAAGAAATGATTGAGCTTGCAACGACGCTCTTGGAAAAAGGGATGAAGGGATTCAGAGATAAATAGTAAATAGAAGAGGTAAGGTTGATGTCTCACAAAGAAAAAGCAGGGAATTAAATATCATTTTTCATTGACAAATATATTTTACCCATATAATATTACTAGAGAATACTCTACTAGAGTGTTCTCTAGTAGACAATACTCTAGTATTATTTATCACAGATCAAAGAGGATTATCAATATGGAAAAATTTATAGGCAGAAAAGAAGAACTTGCGTCTCTTCAGGAGCTTTATAACAAGAAAGGCTTTCAAATGGCTGTTCTTTTTGGCCGAAGACGAGTTGGTAAAACTACATTAATAAACAGATTTATTGAAAAAAACAAATGCAAATCTGTTTCATTTGTCAGTACAGAAATGACAGAAAAAGAACTTCTTGAAAGAATGGGAAATGATGTTCTGGACAGTCTTGCTCCGAATCTTAGCGGAAAATTAAAATTTGATTCTTTTGATTCGATTTTTGATTTTATTGCAGAAGAATCAGTAAAAGAGAGGCTTGTTTTTGTAATTGATGAATATCCTTATCTCTCAAAATCCTGTCCATTTATGGACTCTTTACTGCAGAAATACATTGATAAAAAGTGGAAGAAGTCAAATCTGTTTTTTATTTTACTAGGTTCTCTCGTTTCTTTTATGCGGGAAGAAGTTCTTGGAGCAGCCGCTCCGCTTCATGGAAGAGCAAATCTGGAATTCAAAATCAATCCATTTAATTATAAAGACACAGCCTTGTTTGTTCCTGATTATAATGCAGAAGATAAGGCCATCGTTTACGGTCTGACAGGAGGAGTTGCAAAATATCTGGAACAATTTGACAGTAAGCTTTCACTTGATGAAAATATCGAAAAACTATTTTTCTCTAGAAATGCATTTTTTTCCGAAGAACAAATTAAGACTGTTATTACAGCGGAAAAAATGAATCCAGTTGCCTATAATTCTATAATAGATGCCATTGCAAAAGGAAAAAATAAATATAATGAAATTCAGTCAACTACAGGAATGTCAGATATCAGTTACTGTCTGAATAATCTTATTTCAGCAGAAATAGTAGAGCGACGAGAAACTCCTAAACCATATTATATAATTTCAGATTCAATGATAAATTTCTATTTCAAATATGTTGCCCCAGGCGCAAGTCTTATCAATAGTGGAAAAGGAAAACTTTATTATGAGCAGGAGGTAAAAAAGAATCTGCATAATTTTATGGGCAGCGTTTTTGAAAGAATGGCAAAAGATTATATTCTGAGTAATGTTGGAACAAAGAAAATCCCTTGCTTTTTAACAGATATTGTTGAATACCAGAATTCGGTAAAAACTGGAAAAAATATTGTCCTTATTGAAATAGACCTTCTTGGACTAGATGGAAAAAACTATGTTCTGGCCGGTGAGTGTAAGTTCAAGACTGAAAAATTTGACAATGGAGATCTTGATAACTTCCTGAATAAAGTAAATTATTTGCCAGCTTCAAATCTAAAAATAATGCTATTCTCACTTTCAGGCTTTGCAGATTCTGTCATTGGAAATTCTAAAAATCTTACACTGGTTACATTAGCGGAAATGTACTAGAGTTTATTTTACGACTCATTCACCAGCTTTCCGGTCATGTGTTCAATTTCAAACTCAAGACATTGAACGCGCGGCAGGGCATTCTTTAGTTCTTTTTCAAGATATTCCTGGTCGTCTGTAAATTTCTGAACCAGTTTGGTGCAGATTTTTCGGGCCAGGTCCGGGTCTGTTACAAGGCGGATTTTTCCGAATACGATTACGCTGTTGATATTAAGCGCCCAGTCGTCTTCTTTTCGGTAGCCTGAATCATAAACGCAGAAACTTGCCTTTTCATAATTTTTGATGGCATCGATTTTGTGGCCTTCCTTCGCTCCGTGAAAATAAATCTTATTGTCTTCTTCGATGTAAAGATGAGAAAGGGGAAGTCCGTAAGGATATCCGTCATCACCCAGCAGCGAAAGAACTCCTCGTTTTTCATTTTTCAAAATTTCTTTGCATTCAGCATCCGATATCTGCTGCTTGAATCTTCTCATTGGTCGGAACATAGAGAATATTATATCGGAAATTAAAATAATTGTCACTTCCAGAATTTACATACAATTTACACAAAGCAACTATATTTTTTATTTTTTTACAGTTATAGTAAAAGCATGATAACTGTGTTAAGCCAGATTTTGGGATTTATTGGTTCTCTCTGCCTCCTGCTTTTTGGAATGGAGATGCTTTCAAACGGTATTCAAAAGGGAGCGGGAAACAGCCTGCAATCTTTGCTCCATAAGATTTCCGGGAACAGATTTACGGCTGTGCTCACAGGGCTTGCGGTTACAGCAATAATTCAGTCTTCTGGCGCAACTACTGTAATGGTGGTTAGTTTTGTAAATGCCGAGATTATAAGCCTTACCCAGGCCATTGGAATTATTTTTGGCGCAAACATTGGAACTACAGTTACGGCCTGGATTGTTTCTCTTTTTGGTTTTTCATTCAGCATTGAAGCAGCGGCAATTCCTTTGTTTGGTTTTGGATTTATCCTCAAATATTTTAAGAAGCTTAAGATTCACAATTTTTCTGATTGTTTTATGGGCTTTGCGCTTTTATTCATGGCTCTGGGTCTTCTTAAAACTTCCATGAATTTAAAACCTGAATCCGTAAGCTTTTTGCAGAAATTTCAAGATTTGAATTTTGCAGGCCTCTTGCTTGGCGTTTTAATCGGAACTGTTTTTTACGGCCTTGATTCATTCATCTTCTGCGACAACGGCCATAGTTTTAACAATGTCTGCAAACGGTTCTCTTCCCTGGGAGCTTGGAGCCGCAATGGTTTTGGGAAGCAACATCGGTTCTACAGTGGACGCGGTTATGTCATCTTTTGGCGCAAGCGTGAATGCAAAACGCACAGCTGCCGTCCATGTGGCTTTTAATGTTACAGGTACCATTTTAGCCTTGATTTTCTTCCAGCCATTTTTAAATCTGATTGATTTTATTGTTCCCGGTCAGCCTACGCAAAACATCACAACTCACATTGCCATGCTTCATACTGTCTTTAATATTTCTGCCACAATCCTTTTCCT
>CAMHIV010000235.1 GCA_946185185.1 uncultured Treponema sp.
TATCTATAAACTTTGAACTTTCGTGGAAAGATGGTTTTTACTTCCTCGGAGAACGGCTAGGTATTGTTTCTGACTGTAGACAGGCGCGAGGCTTCTTTGTTTGTTATAACGGCATCCACTGTTTCGTTTTCAACCGGTATACACGCCTCTTCGATATGAATATTTATTCACGACTTTATGAAGAATTCTGTCGTTTCTTTGACCGAACAAAAATTATTGCAAATCTTTCAGAAATTTCTTCGCTTACAAAGGAATGGGAACAGCTTGCAGAAATTCAGGTTTCGTTCCTTCCTCATAAGATGCCGGATATTCCTCATTTGAAGATTGCTGCTTATTATCGGCCTCTTGTAAATGTTTCCGGTGACTATTATACCGTTCTTCCTATTGATTCGAGTCACACACTCCTTATGCTTGGAGACGTTTCTGGTAAAGGTCTTCCTGCAGCTCTTATCATGGGACTTGTAATGAATACGGTAAAAATCATTGAAAATAAAAATGACCTGGTTGCCATGATTAAAGCTGTCGATAAGGCAATTAAAAATATGCACCTTCAGGATAAATATACAGTTCTATTCCTAGGAATTGTTGATACCGATGCAATGAAAATTTCTTACATCAATGCATCTATGTCTGATCCAATTATTCTTACCCGCGCTCCAGACGGGTATCGTATTAAATCTCTCACTTCTAATGCTAGTCTTGTCGGAATTATCGATATGGATGATGTAAAGGTAAGTGAACAGCGTCTTTTCCGAGGAGATACGATTCTGCTTGCTACGGACGGTGTTTCAGAAGTAATGGATGATGACGGTGTCGAACTTGGCGATACAGATTTGTTTAAAAATACGCTAACAGAAAGTGCTTCAAAAACACCTCAGCAGTTTGTTGATGCTGTTGTTGATTTGATTATGCGTTATAACGGTGATAAACGACTCCACGACGATATTACAATGATGGTTGTAAAGGTAGGCTGATATGGTTTTTCTTGTATTAAATTTGTTTTTTTCATTATTTCTTGTCTACTCAACAATTACAGTAGAAAAAAAAGAGAATGTATACGAGGATGAGGGTGGTTCAAATCCTGCTATTGCAAACCTCATGCTGATGGCAATTACAGTCAGCTTTTTTACTTTTGTAATGACTCTTCATGGAAGAGTTACTCCAATGTTGTTTTCAACACTTTTGAAGCTTTGTTTTGTTCTTGAAGGTTGTATGCTTCTTAATATGGCGTTTTCGCTTCCATATTTTGCCTGGAAATATACAACTTCCCTTGCTGTTTTTATTAAGACGATGCTTCAGGTTGCTGTGCTGTTTTTCGTAATGTTTACATTCAAAAATGTGCGTATTTCAGATGTAAACGGAATTGAAATTAGTTCTGCCTATGTTTTCAATTCTGCTGCCAGAAAATTCTTCCCATGGACTTGGGTAACAGTTTACAGTCTTGTTTTAAAATATGTTTTGCCTGGATTCATGGCGCTTGTCATGCTTCTTCAGAATGAACGTACTGCAACTAAACTTGAACGGTATAAGGGCTATGTATATGTTCTTGCAGTGCTTTCTATGTGGGCTCTTTCTTTCTGTCTTAATCTTACTACCCGTTATGTTTCTGCTTTTTCTAGTCTTCACTACGGAATTTATATTCCGATGTTCGTGATTTTTATTTACGGTGCAAAGATGAATTCTGCGCCATCAGGAAGAAGCATTGTTTCTTTTATTGTAAAATCAATTTCGCTTTATTTTTTACCTGCTGTCGTGATGGGTGGAGTTTTTATGACCCTTTATCCGATTTATCTTGTAAATAAAGCAGGTTTTATTCTGGCAACCTTTACTTGTGCCGCTTTGATTATCTTCCTGATTACTTCTATCGGACATCTTATTTCTAAATCTCGGCTTGGACATTCAGCCGACTACGCTTTTGCATTTGAAAAGGCTTTGGCAACAATCGATTATAGCGGTGAAATGGATGATATCGCCGAAACTATGTTCCAGATTTTTAAGCAGAATGCAGAAACTACTTCGATGTCTGTTTACATCAATGGTGGTAACGATACATTTGAGCTTGCGTATGCATCACAAAAGCGAAGTAAGCAGATTTCCGGTTTTGGAAACTTGTGCCGTTCGCTTTTGAATGACGGGCGAAATGTAATTGCCTATTCAGAAATTGATTCTGATAACAATCTTTCGGAATACCGCCAGGATTTGCGAAAATTCTTTGCTGATACTAAATCTGATGCATTTTTTATTTTGAACGAAGGTCGTGATATTCATGGTTTGATTTTCCTTGGAATTAAGGAAAATAATGAACATTACAAAGAATACGACTTAAATGTATTCAAAAAGCTCTATTCGTACTTCTTCGTATTTGGTTATTACATGCGAAATATTTCTAATAAAGAAATTATTGGTACTGTAAACCGCGAGCTTCGAATGTCCAGCCAGATTATTACATCTATTCAGGATAATATCGATATTCTGGATAATCCAAAAATGGATGCCGGTTGTATCATGGTTCCTGCTCATAACATTGGTGGTGAATTCGTAGATATGATTCGCCTTACAAATACACGCCATATGTTTGTTGTGGGTGACTTGAGTGGTAAAGGTATTGCGGCTTCAATGAACATGGTTATCTTAAAGCAGATTATCCGCGCTTATCTTTCTGAAACTCATGATTTTAAGCAGCTTGTTGTAAAGGTAAATCGGTTCATTCGTGATAACCTTCAGAAGGGTACAATTTTTGCCGGAATGTTTGCGATCGTAAACTTTGAAAATGACACTATGTACTACATTAACTGCGGTATTCCTGCAATTTTGCTTTATACAGAATCGTATAACAATGTAATTGAAATTCAGGGTAGTGGACATATTCTTGGATTCGTAAAAGATATTTCACCTTATATTTCGATTAAGCAGATTAAACTTAATAAGAATGATATCGTTCTTGCCTGTACAGACGGTCTTATTGAATCACATTCTTTGCGCGGTGAAAAGTTTGGAAAGGAACGAATTCAGCGTTATATGGTTGCAAATGCAATGTATCCTGCTCATCGAATGGCACAGTTTGAATATGATGAACTTGTAAAATTCATGTCTCACGAAATGGAAGACGATGTAAGTGTTCTTGTAATGAAATATCTTAAGTCTAATGCTTCTGAAAAGGCTGAGGCTGAAGCAATGAAGGCAAAAATGTATGACGCTCTTAGTTCTGCGGATTCTGCAGAAGCATTGAAACAGTTTGAATCCTATGAAAATTTCGTACAGGAAATTGCACCTGATACTGATGAGGAGGAAAAATAATGGAGCAGTTAACATATACAAAAAAAGAAGGCGCCGATTACGTTCTTTTTACTTTAAGCGGCGATTTTAATGCTTATACAGCTCCTAATATTCAGGGAGATATTTATTCCAGCATAGAAAGAACAAATGTTGTTCTGGATCTTGCAAATGTAAATGAACTTGACGCTTCTGCGATTGGAATAATCATGGCAACTCACAACGATGCCGAAGAGTATAAAAAAAGACTTTATCTTATGTCTCTTTCAAATGAAGTTGACAGAAAGTTGCTTGCAACCGGATTTAAGGAGTTGTTCAACATAATCAACTCTGTAACTGAAGTAAAATAGTTGCATCACAGATGTAAAAAAGGTGGTTAAATAAAAAAAACGGTGGTTAAGCTTGTGAAGTGTACCCCTAAAGTTGGACAAATAAAGTTCAAGTTTAGGAGGTGCATTTTTTATGTCTAAATATTAAAAAGAGTTAAAATTAAAGATTGTCTTAGACTATATTGAAAAACATATAAGTCCA
>CAMHIV010000236.1 GCA_946185185.1 uncultured Treponema sp.
GCCGCATTTATCCGTTGATTTACGATATTGGTGCTTGTCCGAACTGTTATACAGCTTTGCTCTGGCAGGATTTTTCTGAAATTAAGAAAAAAGAAGATATGGATAAGCTTTTTCAGACCCGCGATGAACGAAAAGAAAAGGTAAATACGATTTTCCCTCATTTTAATTTAAAGCATGAACGCTCACTTTTTGACGGTTGTGCCTATTATTATCTTGCTCTTTTAACTTATTCAAAGGTGAACCCTGATTTACTTCCAACAATGAAGTCTGCATTTCTATCTTTACGGCTTTCCTGGTTGACTCATGAATTGGATCTTGCTGTTCCTGGTCATAATTTTGAATTTATTTCAGAAGCCATGAAGCGAAAGGCTTTATTTTTCTATCAGCAGGCAATCGTTTGTGAAACACAGCGAACCGAAAAATCTTCTACCCTTGGTAATTTTGGTCCTGATATGGATAAAAATTATGGCTGGGATGGAGTTATTTATTTGAGCGGGCTTTTGGAATATAATTATGGTCAGAAGGATGACCTTCAGCTCAGATTAAAAAAATTGAGTGAGTCTAAGACTGCTATCGCCCGCATTTTTGGACTTGGTAAATCTTCAAAGAATAAACCGGGACCTCTTCTTGAAAAAGCTCGTGATTTGTATGACAGACTTTCTAAAGAAGTAAACGACGACGAATTTTAGGATTTTTACGTGCGTAATATATTGCTTACGATTTCTTACGATGGAACTGATTTCTGCGGCTGGCAGCGTCAGGATGAAGGAGAGACAAAAAATGTAAGGCGAACCGTTCAGGGGGAAGTAGAAAAGGCTCTTGAAAAAATTCATAAAGAGCCTGTAATTCTTTACGGTTCCGGAAGAACAGACAGCGGTGTTCATGCCATGGCACAGGCTGCAAATTTTCTTTCGCCGATTGATTCTATTCCTGTTGAACGCTACCCGCATGCGTTGAATTCATTTTTGCCCCAGGATATCCGCATAATCGAAGCAAAAGAAGTTTCTGAAGATTTTAATGCCCGTTTTAGCGCTACAAGCCGAGTTTACAGATATTTTATATGCCCGGAAAAAATTCAGGCAAGCCAGACCCGCTACGCGTGGGCAGTAAATTATACTCCAAATCTTGAACGATTAAATGCACTTGCTTCTTGTCTTCGAGGTGAACTGGATTGTACCAGCTTTGCTGCAAGTGGCGATGAAAGCCTTTCAATGTGCAGGTACATAAATAATGCTCATTTTTTTAAGCAGCCGGTTTTTCCTGACGGAAAGGAAATGGTTGTTTTTGAAATTGAAGCAAATGCCTTTTTGTGGAAAATGGTTCGCACAATAACAGGAACTCTTGTAAATCTTGACAGGACAGGAGCTCCTCTTGATTCTATGGAAAAAATTCTGCTTGCAAAGGACAGAAAAAAAGCAGGTGCTACTGCACCTGCTTCCGGGCTTTTCCTGTACAAAATTAATTTTGACGGAAAGCGTGTTCACAAATAGAATTACTCAAAACTTACATCTGTAACCTGGAAGTAACTCTGTGGGTGAGCACATACTGGGCAGGCAGCAGGTGCTTTTGTTCCTACAACAATGTGACCGCAGTTTCTGCATTCCCATACTTTTACACTTGATTTTTCAAATACCTGTGCAGTTTCAACGTTTTTAAGAAGTTGTCTGTAGCGTTCTTCGTGGCGTTTTTCAATCTGTCCTACTGCGCGGAATTTTGCTGCAAGAGCTTTGAATCCTTCTTCTTCAGCAGTTTTTGCAAAGCTTTCGTACATATCAGTCCATTCAAAGTTTTCACCGTCTGCAGCTGCTGCAAGATTCTGCTTTGTATCGCCGATGCCCTCTAGTTCTTTGAACCACATTTTTGCGTGTTCTTTTTCGTTATCTGCAGTGTGAAGGAAAATTTCTGAAATCTGTTCAAAGCCTTCTTTTTTTGCTACCGATGCAAAATAGGTGTATTTATTTCGTGCCTGACTTTCTCCGGCGAATGCTGCCTGAAGATTTTTTTCTGTTTGTGTTCCGTCGTACTTGCTCATTTGATTACCTCTTTATTTAGTGTTTATATAAATATAAACGAGCCGAGAAAAATTCTCAATAAAAAAAATTACATTAAAGAAACCGGATCCACGTCGCATTCGATGTAAACAGTTTGCGGGTGGCTGTATTCGTAGAGGAGTTTTTTGGCAGCGTCTTGAAGTGCGTTTATATTCTGTCCTTTTATAAGAACCTGATAGCGGTAGTTCATAGAAATTTTAAAAATAGGGCATTCTGCCGGCCCTATGACTTCTGCATTTTTTCCCGCAAAGGTTGAAAGCAATTTTGCAGCCTGTTCCGCAGAGGCTTCAGCCTGTTCCTGTTTTGCGCTTCTAAAAACCAGTCGAACGAGCCTTGTGAATGGAGGAAAATCCAGCAGTTTTCTCTGATTAATTTCAAAATTGTAATACTGTTTTGTTTCTCCTTTGCAGGCATAAAGAATCGGCTCCCTGAATGGATTATAGGTCTGAACCATAACCATTCCGTCCGGGAAGAAGCGTCCTGCTCGACCTGCAACCTGAGTTATAAGACTGAAGGTTCGTTCTGCGGCTCTGAAATCTGGCATGTGTAATCCAGTGTCAGCAAGAATTACTCCCACAAGCTGAAGCTTTGGAAAATTCAAGCCTTTTGCGACCATTTGGGTTCCAAGTAAAATGTCGTATTCGCCGTTTCTAAAGGCTTCGAGTTTTTCTTCCAGTTCACCTTTTTTTGTAAGGGCATCCGTATCGATTCGTAAAATTCTTGCATTAGGGAATTTATAGTGCGTTTCTGATTCAATGTATTCGGTTCCAAAACCACTGTATCCTACATCGAGTGAGCCGCAGGCCGGGCAGGAAACTGGAGGTTGTGTAGTCCAGCCGCAGTAATGGCATCGAAGCCTGTTTTCAGTCTTATGATAAGTCATTGGTACTGAACAGTTTTTACAGGTTATTTCGTAGCCGCATTGTCCGCATCTGAAAAAGTGAGTGAAGCCCCGTCGATTTAAAAATAAAATTACCTGCTTCTGATTTGCAATTGTTTTTCTGACTTCGTTTGCCAGTTCATCAGATATGCAGCCGGAATTTTTTATCTGCGAAAGGTTTATTATTTTGATTTTAGGCATAGCGCCACCGGCCAGTCGTTTTGTAAGGGTATGAGCGGTAAGGCGTCCTGTTGCCATAGAATACCAGGCTTCTACAGAAGGGGTTGCACTTCCCATAACAAGGGGAATTTTTAAATTCGCACAGCGGTGCATGGCAACCTGTCTTGCGTGATAGCGCGGTGTTTCCCCTGATTTGTATGAAGAATCGTGTTCTTCATCGATAATTATGAGTCCCAGGTCTGGAACCGGGGCAAAAACTGCGCTTCGGGCACCAATTACAATGCGGGCTTTTTTATGAAGGATTTTTTTCCATTCTGTAAGCTTTTGGTTCGGCGTTAAACCTGAATGCAATACAGCAACTGTGTTTCCAAATCTCTTTGCCACGGCCTTTACAACCTGCGGCGTAAGCGAAATTTCCGGAACCAGATAAATTACACCTTTACCCGCATTTAAAAGCCATTCTGCGGTTTGAAGGAATACTTCTGTTTTCCCTGTTCCAGTAGCTCCGTACAGGTAATGGTAAGAGGTTTTTCCGTTTTTGCAGGATTCCGTTATTTCTTCAACAGCTTTAATTTGTTCTTCAGAAAGTTGATTTGTGGATTTTTCCGAAAAATCTTCTTCAAATGAAAATCCTGGAATATTTGATTCTCGTTTTGCCCTGGAAGGTGCCAC
>CAMHIV010000237.1 GCA_946185185.1 uncultured Treponema sp.
CGATAAAAACCAGGAACCATATTCCCTCCATATGGCAAAATTGTAAAATATCAATTTTAACCAAAATAATTAGCATAATTCAAATGAATTTGCATATATCTTCAATAATAGTGAGAAAATAATGAGTCGTCAATTTTAATTTATTTCAGCAAGACAGATTATTTTAGAAAACTCAAATATTTTCTAATCCAATTTGATAAACACTACCACAATTTCTGCAGGTAACTTCAATAGGTTTACCGTCTTTTTTCATTTCTTCAAGTTGTTCTGCAGGAAGTTTTTTAATGTAATTTAAAAAGCCTTCTTCAGAACACGGACAGTCATAACGAACTGATCTTTTTAGTGCAATTGAAGGTTTAAATTCCCGGAAAAGACCGTAAATCAAATCTTCAAAATTACCTTTTTCGCTGAACCACTGCCCCAACGAAGGACATGTTTGAAAAGCGCGTTCTGCACGAAGAAGCAAATCTTCATCAGCAGTTTTATCAGAAGAACTTGTTTTTGCAGAACCATTATTTTTAAGCCCGCCAGTTTCCGGCATAACCTGAAGGAACATTCCACCGGCACCTACAACGCGACCTTTGTTATCCATTTGAATAGAAACAAAGAAAGCGGTGGAAACCTGTTCAGACTGATTATAGTACCAGGCAATATCACGGGCAATATTTCCAGAATCAACCTGAACTGTAGAAGTAAAAGGCTCTTTATCATCTTTATGAAGAACGGAAACCGTTAAAGTTCCTTCTCCTAAAAATGGCTTAAGATTCCAGTTTTCCAGTGGTCTTTCAACAGGAATATGATCATTGTACAAATAACCGCGTACAGTCCCTTTTGAATCAGCTTCAACAGAGAACCCCTGCGCAGGTCCGTTACAATCGTAATGAAGGGTAATATGTTCTTCACCCTTCATCATGGGAATCATAAGAGCTGCACAAAGTGACGCCTGTCCTAAAACCATTGTTTCAAGAATTCCAAGATTATGCTGCAATCGAAGCTGATTTACAAAGCGGGTTCCATGAAACAAAGAACCGCGCAATCTTCCATCAGCCATAACGAATACAGCCATATCATCTTTTTCAAGCTGCTCAATATGAGCCTTTAATTCTTTATCTGTAAGTTCAAGTTTGTTCATTTTTATTAGATTCCAATAAAGTGAGTTTCAACTTTGTCTTCTACATACTTGATAAAGTCTTCAACCTTCATTGTTTCCTGTGGCTTTTTGCTTGAGAATCTGTAACGAACACAAACAGTTCCTTCAGCCTTTTCTTTTTCGCCGACAACAAGAACGTACGGAGTTTTATGTTCCATAGAAACAGACTTGATTTTTGCCTTCATGTTATCTTCACCAAGATATGCATTTGCGCGGATATCATGCTGAACAAGCTTTTCTGCAATTTCTTTTGCGTAATCATCGAATTCGGAAGAAACAGGAACAACAGCTACCTGTTCAAAAGCAAGCCAGGTTGGCATAGCGCCGGCAAAGTTTTCAATAAGAATACCAAGGAATCGTTCAAAAGATCCAAGAATTGCGCGGTGAAGCATAACAGGATGATGCTTCTGGTTATCCTGTCCAATATAAGTTGCATCGAGGCGTTCTGCACTTGGAAGCTGGAAGTCAGCCTGGATTGTACCACACTGCCATTCGCGGCCTAAACAGTCATAAAGTTTGAATTCAAGTTTTGGACCGTAGAAAGCACCCTCGCCCGGCTGAATTTCAAATTCAAGACCTGCTTCGTGACAAGCATCTGCAAGAGCCTTTTCTGCGCGTTCCCATGTTTCAATATCGCCGACATGATCTTCAGGCATTGTAGAAAATTTTACAACCAAGTCATCAAAACCGAAGTCATGATAAACATTTTTCAAAAGTTTACAGAATCTTGCAACTTCTGAACCAACCTGTTCTTCTGTACAAATGATGTGAGCATCATCCTGAACGAAACCGCGGACGCGCATAATTCCGTGTAAAGTTCCGCTTGGTTCGTTACGAACATCATGGCCGAATTCTGCAAGACGAAGAGGCAAATCCTTATAAGAACGCTGACGGCTCTTAAAAATTTCGAGAGCTCCAGGACAGTTCATTGGTTTGATTGCAAATAAACGCTTTTCACTTTCTGTGATGAACATGTTTTTCTGGTAATGTCCCCAGTGACCACTTTTTTCCCAAAGAGAACGAGGCATGATTGCTGGAGTATTAACTTCAAGATAACCGTCTCGGCGAATCATCTTTCTCATGTAATCCTGCATTACAGTATAGATTGTCCATCCATTTGGATGCCAGAAAATCTGACCTGGATCTTCAGGGTCGAGGTGGAACAAATCCATTTCTACGCCGATTTTACGATGATCGCGCTTTTCTGCTTCTGCAAGCATAGTAAGATAATCTTTTAAATCATTTGGTTTTGCAAAACAAAGTGCATAAACACGAGTAAGCATTGGACGATCAGAATCGCCACGCCAATATGCACCAGCAATTTTATTAAGCTTAAAGCCCTGAGCATTAATTTCTTTTGTATTTTCAACATGAGGACCACGGCAAAGATCAAGGTAGCCGTCCTGTTCATAAGTTGAAATTGTCTCCCCTTCCGGAAGGTCATTTATAAGTTCAAGTTTATATTCCTGATCTGCAAAGAGCTTTAAAGCTTCTTCTTTAGAAACTTCTTTACGAACGAAAGCATGATTTCCAGAAATAATTTTTCTCATTTCTTTTTCTACAGCAGGAAAATCTTCTTCGGTGAATTTGGTGCCTTTTGGAAAGTCGAAATCATAATAAAAACCATTTTCGATTGCAGGACCAATTGCAATTTTTGTACCTGGATACAAATGCATAATTGCTTCTGCCATAACATGGGCACAACTGTGTCGGATAATCTGAAGTTTTTCGTCAGCCATTTTATTCACCTTTATATAGTAGAAATTATTTAGTTATTAAAAATAACTATAGCGCACTAAAAAAAAATATACAACAGAACTGATTTTTTAATTATTTATCAGCAGCTGTAAGCATAAAATATTCCGTATAAGAATTTAGAGTTTCAACCTTACGGACAGAGCCGTAGTATTCTGTAAGGTACTGACCGGATTTTCGTTCTGAGCCAGCCTCTATCGCTAAAACATTTATTGCTTTACTTGTATCTATGTAATCCTTATTGTAAAAACCTTTAAAATCATCTGTTCTTTTCGCAGCTTCTACATTGGATGTATCTTGTTTAGCAACAGCAGAATTAGCTACCACATAGAACATATAATATGGCTGTTCTTCTTCATATACTTTTTGAGCTGTATAAACTTTATCTCCGTCAAAACCAGAAGAATTTCCATCAGGAGCATTACCAACTGTAAGAGTAAACTTTTTAGGATACTGTTTTATCACCTGATTACCTTCGTCATCAAGTACCGGATTTCCATCTTTATCATACTGCGGAACATCAACAGTAATAAAATCATCTACTAATTTTTCTACGTTATTTTCAGTAATCTTGTGAAGAATTTTACAGGTTGCAAAAACTTCTGTTCCACCAAAATATGAAACATAGAAATTAACTTTTTCCTGAGGCTTAATTGTAAGAGAACGAATTACAGAGCCCCCCAGATAATAATAATCTTTTACAGCCTTTAGATGGCGAAAAGTTGAATCCTGAGTAAATTTAACAGTCGGATCATCAGAAACAGAAATAGTCTGAACCTTGAACAAATAATTACTTGTATTAGCTTCACAGTTTACTTTTGCATTATCCAAATTGAAATTAACTTCGTTATCAGTTTTATTAAAAACA
>CAMHIV010000238.1 GCA_946185185.1 uncultured Treponema sp.
AAAGATTAAAATTCTGCTTAATAACCTTATCACGACCACAAATAATTGCAGTTGAAAAATTAGCTCTGTGAATAAGACATTGATTTACAATTTCGCGGGCGCCAGGAAGTCCTTCTCCACCGCCAACTAGCAGAACCATTTTTTTATCAGGATCAAAACCATGCTTAATCTTTAAATTGCGGACTTCTTCAGCAGAAACATGATTTAGGAACTTAGGATTCATCAGGAATGGGATTACCTGGATTTTTTCTGCAGGAACTCCATTTTTGATTCCTATTCGCTTTACGTCTTCTGAATAAACCATGTAGTTCAAATCTTTTTCGTAAAACCAGGCATTATGAGCAGTAAATGGATCTGTTACAAGAACTGTAAAATTGATTTTCCATGGAATAGTTTTTAAAACTTCTTTTGTTGCAGGTGATAGACCAAAATGAAAGCTCACAATATCAGTTGGTTTTTCACGAAGAATTAATTTTTTAAGATAATAACGGGTTTCCGGTAAAAGAACCTTCTTCATTACCATCTGGAGAAAACTACTCTGCCCCAAATCATAGGTAAGCGGAAAAAGCCCGTGAATATAATTACAGGAATAGTTATATCCTTTTTCAAACATGGCGTGACCTAAACCGTGTCTAGGAAATCCACGAAAAAGACGGATTTCAACAGTCGGATCAATAGCCTTCATTGCACCTGCGAGAACTTTTGCCGCGGATTTGTGGCCTGCACCAGTGTCCAAATATAAAAAAAGAAATTTTCTATTTGCCATAATTTATAATTTTAACACTACTCCAGCAGTAAAATAATGATGATAAGTATTGGAAAGGTTATCAATCCAGTCTTTTTTTGCAAATTCAAGAGGATTTTGAAGCCGCATATATTTTGTTAATGAATCAGTATCATGTGAAAAATATGCTTTAAGGATATCGGCTCTTTTTTGTTCAGTACGCACATATGAAGAAGGATAAATTTCTGCATCAACTCCATCGTTCATAATGTATTCAAATGTATATCCGGCGAAAAACTTAAATGAGGACAGTGACTTTGCAGCGAATTCGTAGGACAAATCAATACCTGAACGAACAACCGCCATTTTATGTTCCTGATTCATAAAATTTGTTCCATCATTGTACAGAGCATATGCAAGCTGAGACTGAGAAAGCCCGCTGTTTTTAGCAGCCTCATAAGCACTATAAATATCGGAAACAGATAAATTTTCCAACGGATTTGCATGCAAAATAAACTTAGAAGAAGAAGTAATGTAGAATCTGCTTACAGGATTAAATTTAATATCAACCGCAAACTGATGAGAATTTGGAATTAAATCAGAACCGATACAAATCCCGTTATTTGAATATTCAGCATAGTTGTAGGAAGAATCGCGTGTATCATAATATGAATATGTATACGGCGTCACCAGTGTATAATCAAATTTAATCATACGGCAAGGAGACGAAGTTGGCGTATAAACAATACCAGTTTTGATAGCTGCGCGAACAACGGCGTCATTCCACTTGAGTTTTACAAAATCCTTGATTTCGTCTATATCATCAAAAAGGAAATCCGTTGACCAGACAAAACAATCAACAGGTTTGAACTGTAAATTGATTCCTGCAAGAAGATTTTCATTAAAACCAGCTACATTAGCAATAACAGCCCACGGAACAGGCATAAGATACGAAGCATTAAAGCCTTCACCATAAACAACAGATTCGTAGTAAGAAATTAAAAACTTTCTGTTGAACAAAGGCACTCGGAATGAATGGAATGCAAACACCTTTCCCCAGCGGTAATCATCCTCTTCTGAAATAGAAGACGCCGATGCAAAGGCCTGAACATGAGTATATTCCAAATAATTTGAAACAAAATCCAAAACTGCATTAGGCATAGGATTTGAACGTGGATTAAGAATTAAATCAGAATCTGTAAAAATTCCGTAACCCAATCTTGAATAGCCTAAGGATGCATTGAAAAATCCCTTGCCAAAAGAAATGTTTGCAGCCGGTTCAAAAATATAGTCGATATCGCCGTCAGAAAAAGAAAGGCCTTCCATTTTGCTATATTCGCTATTATTTACGAATCTTGGAAACTGACATGAGATAGAATCATCATTATTTGTTCCACGGAAGGAAACATTCATTCCAAGACCGACATACGGTCCGAGCATGAAATCTGAAGTTAAAGTTCCTTTTGCAGAATAAAGTTCAAAAGTATCTTCGTATAACGCTTCACTTGAATCAGGATCTTCTGAGAGAGCAAAATTAAGACCAAAATCACCTTCTGCTTTTAGATGTACCGGGAACTTAAAATGAGAAACCCAATAGTCATTTGCTCTTTTTGCTTCTTTTTCATCCTCACATTCCATAACCTGTGAAAGAATTTCGCGCACCTGAACAAGAGTATAAGGTTTTACCTGAGGAAGTTTTTCTACAAGCCCTTTAATGTACCACCCGGTTACATCTTCATAAAAATCATCATTCGGGTCTACAGAAACCTGAGAATAAAGGCTGTGTGAAAATAGAAACGAAAAAAATACAAAAAGCAGAAAATATTTTTTCATATTATGTAACTATACTTGTTTATTGCTTGAATTACAAGTTATGTGCTATTCTTTAATCATAATGAAAGCACAGGAAAAAGAACTTATTTTTGAAATGCTCAAAGCAGCCAGTGGAAATTGCTATGGCTATACGGTACCGGAATTTAAGGAAAGACCTGCTTTCAAAGATGATGAAATCGAAATAAAAGAAACAGAAACAATAAATCCTCCTAAGCAGGAACCTAATATTGCTACAAAACAGGAAGAAAAGCATCCTCTTTCGCTGGAAGAACTTGAAGAAAAAATCAAGCTATGCACACGATGCCAACTTTGCAAAACAAGAACAAATTGTGTTCCGGGCGAAGGTGTAAAAAATCCAGATGTTCTTGTAATCGGTGAAGGTCCTGGCGAAGAAGAGGATAAACAGGGACGCCCATTTGTCGGCCCGGCAGGACAACTTTTGGACAAAATGCTGGCATCAATTCACCTGGACAGAAACGTAAACTGCTACATTGCAAACACAGTAAAATGTCGTCCACCATACAACCGCGATCCGGAACCTCAGGAAGCAGCTGCCTGCAGGGCATTTCTGGACGCACAGATTCACATTCTTAAGCCAAAAATTATTCTTCTTGTTGGAAAAGTTGCTTTAAGAAATATAATGAATATTCAGGGGGAAATTTCCCTAAGACGATATCGCGGGCAAATATATGATTACAACGGGATTCCAATGATTGTAACCTACCATCCAAGTGCATTACTGCGAAATGCAGATTACAAACGACCTGCATGGGAAGATTTGAAATTATTCCGCTCAAAATTAATGGAACTTTCTCCTGAATATGCAAATACCATTAAGTCGCAGTTTGCTGGTTCATAACAGGCTCCTGATTATAATATGGAAAAAAAGTTTTTTCTGCAGATAGTTTTAAACGTTCCTCTTAACCAGTCTTTCACCTACTCTTACACGATTTCGGAAGAAGATGGCAAGAATTTGCCGGAAATCGGAAAACGGGCGGAAGTCAGATTCGGAAACAGAAAAGCAATTGGATTTATAACCGATGTTTCAGAAACATTTCCGGAAAACTGTCCGGTTCCAATAGAAAAAATTCGCTCGATTACAAAAATTCTTGATGAAGAACCTCTTTTTAATAAAGAAACCTTTTCTCTTGCCTGCTGGGTAAGCAACTATTATTTATGTTCAATTGGAGAAGCAGTCTTTTCCGTGGCACCTTCC
>CAMHIV010000239.1 GCA_946185185.1 uncultured Treponema sp.
GATTTGCTTAAAGCCGCACAGGAAAATTACGAAGCTCTTATAAGTCTTATTGACGGACTTACCGAAAAAGAACTCAACACGCCATTTGATTTTTCTGACCAGCCCAGCAAAAAAGAAGCACACTGGAGCCGCGACAAAAATGTTCGCGATGTACTCATTCACCTCTACGAATGGCATCAACTTTTACTGAACTTCCCAAAGAACAATAAAGGTGTAAGCGACAAGAAAGAAGCAATTGCCTTTTTACCAAGTGAATACTCGTGGAAAACCTATGGCGCAATGAACATTATGTTTTGGAAACGACATCAGAACACAAGCCTTAAAGCCGCAAAAGAAATGTTTAAAAAAAGCCACGACGCTGTTATGAAGTTAATTCAAAGCTACACTAACAAAGAACTTTTCACAAAAGCCTATTTTCCGTGGACAGGAAATGCTGCTCTCGGAGACTACTGTGTAAGCGTCACCTCAAGCCATTACGACTGGGCTATTAAAAAGATTAAGGCACACAAAAAGAATTGCACAGAATAAAAAAAGATTTTTGGAAACTACTTAAACTCTTTTTTTAAAATTGAAAAATACATTCTGTCTTCATATTTTCCGTTTCGAAAAAAGTATTCACGGAGAGTGCCTTCAGGAGTAAAGCCACACTTTTCAATTACTTTTTTTGACGGAAGATTTGAAGGTCTTACGCAAATTTGAACTTTATTGAAATTGATTTTTTCAAAGCCATACCTAATAACAGCCTTTGTTGCTTCTGTAGCATAACCCTTTCCTTGAAAAGATTTTCCAACACAATACTCAATTTCCCCAAAATGATTTTTCGCATCAACAAGAAAATATGCAATCTGACCAATACATTCGCTAGAAGCCTTTTCAAAAATTCCCCAACGAAAATGAAGACCATCCCCATAAGAAGAAATATATTTTTCCAAAAGAGCCATCATTTCTTCATGTGTTTTATAGGAAGGCTCTCCATACATATTCTGAACTTCATCATCACAAGCCCAGTTATACCTCACCGAGTCAGCATCTTCAAAAGTAAATGCTCTTAACAGCAAACGCTCAGTTTCAATCGGCTGACTTCCACATGCAATCAAATCTTCGCTCTTCATTTCTGATTTATCTTTTACTAACGACATATTTTTCCCTTACTTTACAAAATCCATTTTCTTATCTGGCTGTGTTTCTGCTTCTACCCATAAAGGTCTAAAGCCACAGTCGAGAGCAGTCTTCCAGGATGCAAGATTCGAAAGACTCGTTCCGTAATAGGGGATCGCACCGCGGCGGAAAGTCTCATTCCTCAAAAGAGTCACAAGAGTTTTTGCAACTCCCTTTCCCCGATATTCAGGTAGCACATCAATTCCAATCTGCCATAATTCCGGAGTGTCTGCAGAGCAGCCGGCCATGCCTATAATTTTGTCGCCATCCATAGCAACAAGGCAAAGCACATCAGGACGCTCTGGTTTAAACTTGTCGCAAATTGCATTCGGGAAATTTTCATTTCCATAAAAGGGAGCAATATCCTTCTGTTCAAGCCATTTGATATTAAAATCAGTTTTGATTTCAATCAGTTCTGGGAGCGGCATAAACATATGATGGGTCGGTGCCATTTTATAGCCGTGCTTTCTAAGTTCACATTCGAGCTCAAAATAATTGTTCTGTTCAAAAAGACAGATTCCCTGCTTGCCTTTGACCCATTCGTTAAGCCAGGTGTGGATTGATTCATCTGCAGAAATTACAGTGCTCTTTCCAAAGGTTGCCATCTGCAAAAAGAAAGGCTTGTCGGAAAACTTTCTGCGCTTCTCGTCCAGACAAGCAACAGTTATAACATTCTCGTTTTTATCAAAATCAGCTGGCGAGCAGTTAAACTCAAGTGCAATCTGTTTTTTAATTTTTTCTTCTATATCTTTTCTGCTTAGATTCATTTTATTCTCTCTGCTGTCTTATAATTATTTTAAAGGTTGTCTGTAAATGGTTCAATATATTTCTGAATAAAATCCAAAACAGAGCGCATGCTTACTGCCATTATGATGAAATAAAATCTTCAGAAAATGGCAGATTTATTTTCTAAGTTTTTTTACTATATTAGCCAGTGATAAAAAATTGCTGGCTTTTACCAGTGCCAGACCTTGTCCTTCATCACCAAGTACCACCAGCTGCTCGCCGGTGGAAATCTCAAAAATCTTTCTGGCTTTTGCGGGGATTACAATCTGGCCTTTATCACCAACAGTGACAAGTCCAAAAAGATGCTTTCCCTTTGGAGGGAGGCCCAGTCCAAGATTTTCTTCCGGCTCATAATTTGCCAGGTCGTCAAGAGAGACGCCGAAAATATCAGCCAGCTGCTTGCATTTATCTAGGTCTGGAATACTTTCACCGGCCTCCCACTTAGCTACAGACTGGCGGGTAACACCAAGCTTTTCTGCAAGGTCTTCCTGAGTCAGCTGTAAGAGCTTTCGCATTTGAACAAGATTATCTTTGAACATTCAGGTCTCCCTAAAAAATACTGCGACATACGGCGAAGTCAAGGCTTTAATCGTGAGCCTGCTTTGCCTCGACGTTTTTCTTTTTTTTAATTCCGAGAACAGCCCATCTGAAAAATGGAATTCTCGAAATCACTTCATACAAAGCGTATCCGAAAACAAAGCCTGCGACAAGACTCAAAAGATAACTTACCGGAGCAGGAATAAGGCCAGGTTTTGCAAGAAAGAGGGCAACACTTGAAATTCCAAGATAGTGGAAAACATAAAGTCCAAAGCTGTGACGGCTCATCCACTCTGTAAAGCCATTCGAAAAATCACCAAAGCGGGCAAAGCCGCTGAGCATGGCAAGTGAACCTATATAAGCACACAGAGAAAAAAGGAAGCCCCGGTTAATCGGCTTATCAGCATAGTTCTGACCAAAATACAAAATCGTAAAAGTTACGCACAAAACAAGAGCAAGGGCAATCAGAGGAAGCGCAAGCTTTTTGATTTTCTCCATCACTTCTTCGTTTGAAAAAACGTAGTAGCCCAGCAGGAAAAAGACAAAATAAAATGCAAAGCGGTAAACAGAAACAATAGGCGTGTTCAAAATCTGAGCTGCTCCCCAGATTGGAAAATAGAAAAGAGGCAGCAGCCACAGTGGAGTTTTTGCCCCAGCCTCCAGCAATTTTCCTTTTTCGATTTTTCTGATTATCAAAAGGAGAAGAGAATAAATCCATAAAAGATGCATGTACCAGAGCACGCCGCTTCCCGACGCAACCATAATCATATAAATTATTGGACCTGGAACACCTGCTTCCTTAAGTCCCGCAATGCCGCCTCCCAAAGACATGCTTACGTAGCCCTGAATGAACTGGAAAAAGAAAAGTCCGATGGTCGAAGGCACCAGCAGCTTCAGGCTACGTGATTTTATAAATTCTTTGTCAGTATGCTGATCAAGGCTCAGTCTTGCACTGATTCCGGAAACGATAAAGAGCAGTGGCATAATCCATGGGTAAACCAGATACTGAAAAGCATCGTAGTACTGAACCTGCAGATTTGTGATTTTTCCTAAGCCACCCAGCACGCCTTCTGAATTATACATATAAAAAACGTGATAGATTACAACAATTACAACCGTTACCCAGCGGATGTTGTCCAAGTAGTGTTTTCTCATACAATTACCACCTTTGCAATAATTATTAACATAATTGTATAGCGAGTTTTGCGGCAAGTCCACCAAATAAAATTAACATTCTGGAGGTTTTTATGTTAGAAATGGTTGCGACAAGAGGGCTTTTCTAT
>CAMHIV010000240.1 GCA_946185185.1 uncultured Treponema sp.
CGACTTCTGCTCCAAGTTCTTCCTTTAATTCCCGTTTTATTGCTGTCTGTAAATCTTCACCATCTTCTACTCCACCTCCGGAAGTTTCGATAAAATCTCCCGTTCCAAAGGCGTCGTTTCGATTAACCCGCACAAAATAGAAATAATTCTCTTCATCAACTACGATTGCCCGTGCAATACGCCGCTCATGAGTAACTTCTGTAAATGGCCATTCTGTATCTTCAAGATTCAAAGTAAGGCAGCTGGCACAAGAGTTATTTTCCATAGTTCCGATTCTCCACGCTAAGTGTATCATTGAATCAAATGTAAGGCAATTTATGCATAATTATTATTTATTATCTACTGGTAATATATATTTTACTGTATTTTGATTATATACTTAATACCAGATTTTATGTAGATTCTTTTTATCAAAACTCGAGGTGGAAATTATGGATAAAAAACTTCTTACAATTCAGGATATTTCTTGTGTTGGACAGTGCTCCCTGACCGTTGCACTGCCAATCGTTTCTGCATGTGGAATAGAAACTGCAATTCTTCCTAGTTCAGTTCTTTCAAATCACACTGCACCGGGATTTTCTGCCTGGACGTTCCACGATTTAACAGAAGAAATGCCGAAAATTCTTGACCGCTGGCTAAAAGAAGGAATCAGTTTTGACGCATTTTACACAGGTTATGTAAGCAAGAGCCAGATTCCTTACATTCTGGATATAATGGAAAAAGCAGCAAATCCGGGCGCCCTCAGAATCGTAGATCCAGCAATGGCAGATAACGGAAAACTGTATGCCGGTTTTGACAATGATTTCCCTAAAGAAATGGCAAAACTCGTAAGAGGCGCAGATTTTATTCTTCCGAACCTTACAGAAGCTTCTTTCCTTCTTGGGATTCCTTATGTAGGAGAAGATTATGACAAACCTTACATCGAAAAAGTAATGAAAGACCTTTACGCGCTTGGTGCAAAAAATGTTATTCTTACAGGCGTAAGTTTTGAAAAAGGAAAACTGGGAGTTGCAGTTTACAACGGCACAACTTTCGACTATTACTTTACAGAAAGACTGAATGCATCCATGCACGGAACTGGTGATGTTTACGCAAGTGCATTTGCAGGTTCCCTTATGAGAGGTAAAACACCGCTGGAAGCAGCGTCAATTGCAGCAGATTTCGTAGTAGAAAGCATGAAAAAAACAATCGGTGATGAAAAACATTGGTATGGAGTTAAATTTGAAAAAGCTATTCCATATCTTGTAGGTAGATTGAATTAATATTCCATATCATTAGTTCTCCGTTCTTTAAGAAATATTTAATTTGTGATAAAGTAGCTTTTTGGAGTTACATTTATGGATAAATTTTTTAAGCTTTCAGAGCGGGGAACTTCGGTTAGCCGCGAAATCGTTGGAGGGATTACAACTTTCCTTGCAATGGCCTACATCTTAGCTGTAAACCCTAGTATTCTTTCAGGAGCCGGAGTTCCAAATCTCGCCGAAGGTGTTCTTCCTTCCTGGGGCGGCGTATTCACTGCTACGGCCATTTCTGCAGCAATTGCAACCCTTGTAATGGGGCTTCTTGCAAACCTGCCGATTGCATTAGCTCCTGGATTGGGCCTGAATGCTTTCTTTTCTTTCTCTGTTGTTCTTGGAATGGGCTGTTCATGGCAGCTCGCCCTTACTGCTGTTCTTATTGAAGGAACTTTCTTCATCATTCTTTCCCTTTGCGGAATCCGTGAAGCTATATTGAACTCAATCCCTGAAACTCTAAAAAGAGCTGTTGCCGTAGCCATGGGGCTTTTTATCGCAATTATCGGACTTGCGGGTGCAGGAATTGTTTCCGGAGACACAGGAACTTTAATCGGATTTGTTAATTTTGACCTTTCTCATTCCGGTGCAATTGTCGCATGTCTAGGACTTATAATCACTATTATTCTCTACGTACTGAATGTTCCTGGTTCAGTTCTTATTGGCATTATAATCACTACATTCATCGGTATTCCTTTTGGAGTAACAAAAGTTCCGGAAAATTTTAGTCCGGCTTCTTTGCCTGCAGCTCCTCATTTATTCTGCTTTGACTTTAAGGGTATTGCATTTGATGCCGCAACAGGACATTTTTCTATCGCTGTGCTGGGAAAATTCTTTGTAATTTTCTTCACTTTCCTATTCATGGATTTCTTTGATACTCTTGGAACTTTATTGGGAATTGCAAACCAGGCAAACCTTTTTAACAGTGACGGAAAAATTACAAATGCAAAGGAAGCTCTCCTTGCTGATTCTATTGGAACAGTTACAGGTGCTTGTCTTGGAACTTCTACAGTAACAAGCTTTGCTGAATCAACTTCAGGAATTGTTGCCGGCGCACGAACAGGTCTTTCTTCTATTGTTGTTTCAGTACTGTTTCTTTTTGCACTACTCTTTTCTCCTGTCTTCCTGCTTATTCCATCTGCCGCTACTGCACCTGCATTAATTCTTGTTGGTTACTTGATGATGAAATCCGTAACAAAAATCGATTTTCAAGATCCTACAGAAGGAATTCCTGCATTTATTACAATCATGGTTATGCCGTTCTCCTACTCTATTTCGAAGGGTATTGTATGGGGCGTTATTTCTTATTGCATCTGTAAACTTGCAGCCCGAAAGGTAAAAGAAGTTCCAGCTGTTACATGGGTACTTTGCGTTATTTTTATTGCAAATATCATTTTTGACGCACTGAAATAAACAACTCCCCGGCACAGAACGTACGGACTGGCCTTTGTTTTATAAAGGTGGTTTTGATACGGCTTCGCCTACTCAACCACCGACGTTTCGGTTATTAGCAAACTTCGCAGTTATCTGCCTTGTTTGTTGTAACAGGCTTTCCTGCAGCCATTGCTTTCTTTCCTGCGATTGTGAAAGTCTTTCCACTTACTCGGTATTCGATTTTGCAGAAGTGGTCGATGTCGATTTTGGCTGGCTTTTCGCCGGTGTATTCGGCACCTTCAATCTGGATGATTGTTCCTGGAGCTGCCCATGGAGCAGTGAGGAGTTCAACCTTTTCTTTGCCGTCTTCTGTGTAGTCGCAGGCAAGGAGCATACCGCGGCTTTCTACGCCCTTCATCTTACGTGGAGCGAGGTTAGCAGCGATGATTAGGTGCTGGCCGAGGAGTTCTTCTTCTGTCAGGTATGGGCGAAGGCCGCTCTGAATAATGCGTTCTGTGCCTGTTCCGTCATCCAAAGTTTCGATATAAAGCTTGTCGCCCTGTGGGTTTGTTTCAACCTTTGTGATTTTTGCAACGCGGAGCTCAATGTGCTCGTTGAAGTATTTTAGTATAATAAAAATATGGGCGTTCCGCTTCGTTCCAGCCTCCGCACTCGCTCATTTTATTCGCTCTCTTGCGGTGGCCGCTTCGCGCCCTGCACATCGCTAACGCAAACTACAAACAGCCTGTGCCATTCTACAAAAACTATCTTGCACTGCTGGAGAGCATTTTTCTAAATCAGAAATAAGATTTTCGTATTTTTTATACAGATGCATTGACTGAGCATTTCTGTTTTTCTCATCAGTGTTTGAGTCATTATTGAAAAAATCGGCATCAGTTCCAAGAAGTCTTTCCAAAGGTTTGTTCAAGGCTCTCGAAATCTTTAATGCAACATCAGCAGAAGGTATGCTGTCTGCACGATTCTTTCCATTAGTCAGTGTCGTATAAGGAATCCCTGTAATATACGCCAAAGTTTTGAAATTCATTCCCTGATACTGGAGCTCA
>CAMHIV010000241.1 GCA_946185185.1 uncultured Treponema sp.
ATAATCTATTCATTTGCATTTTCTCGTCTGCTATAGGATGAATGGCAAATTTATGCTATACTATAGAAATGAACGAAAAGAACGTAATTATCGTAGGTGCCGGAATTGCAGGTCTTGCAGCCGGTGTTTATGCACAGAAATCAGGTTTCAATGTAACAATCTTAGAAAAGCATATTATTCCTGGCGGACTTTCTACCAGTTGGAGCAGAAAAGGATACCTTTTTGAAGGCGGAATGCACTGGCTCACTGGTTCTTCAGAAAAACTTACACTTAACAAAATATGGAAAGAAACCGGCGCTCTTAAAGAAAACAATCCGGTTTTTTACAAAGATCCGATATACACTCTTATCAATGGAAACAAAGAACTTCACTTCTACCGCAACCTCGAAAAGCTTCGCGATGAACTTTTAGCTCATGCACCGGAAGATAAAAAAGCGATTAACCGCCTTTATAAAGATGCAAAGCTTTTCCTTCCAATTCATCTTGTTGTAGACGACATCCGCGGATTAAAAACTGATTCACCAAAGCACCCTACTTCTACAGAACTTTTAAAAATGCTTCCTGTAATGACCCGAATTCTTGCGCTCAATAATCAGCCGTACGAAGACTACATCATGCAGTTCAAAAATGAAGACATACAGCATCTTTTGCGTTCAACAATCGGAGACCGCTACAATGCACTTTCTTTCATTTACACAGTCGGTTCATTTGCAAGCGGTGACTGCGGTTATCCGGAAGGTGGTTCCCTCCGAATGGCAAAAAACATGGCAGACACCTTCGAATCTCTCGGCGGAAAAATCTGCTATCACAGTCCTGTTGAACAGGTTGTTATCGAAAATGGCAAAACAACCGGCGTAATGTCCAAAGGACAATTCATTTCTGCAGACGCAGTTATCATCACTCAGGATACACGCCGCGCAATCGACACCTTGTTTAATCCACCGCTGGAAGAACGCTGGGTTCACCGCATGCGCAAAGTAATCGTAACCGAACAGAATATGTTCATTGGTCTCGGCATAAAAGCTGATCTTTCCAAATATCCGCGCGGAATTATTTTCCCACTGGAAACTCCATTTAAGGCAGGTGGCTTGGAATTCAAAGAACTCAGAATTAACAACTACGCGCTTTACAACGGATATGCGCCAGAAGGCTGTTCTTCTGTAACCTGTCTGCTTCTTGGAAAAAGCTACGAATACTGGAAGGCCGCAAAAGAAGACGGCTCTTACAAGCAGAAAAAGCAGGAGCTTGCCCAGGATTTTATCGCACTGCTTGAAAAATTCATTCCGGAAATCAAAGACAATGTAGAAATCTTCGATGTTGCAACCCCAGTTACCTACGAACGCTACTGCGGTTCCCATGAAGGAAGCTGGATGAGCGTTTGGGCGCCGGGAGATTTAAGCTATTCCTTCCCGTCAAAAGCAAAATCTGTAAAAGGACTTTATTTTGCCGGACAAAGAACAATGATGCCGGGCGGACTTCCAACTACAGTTTACGCCGGTCGTAAAGCCGTTGAATATCTTTGCCGCGATAACAACACAATGCTCCACAACTAAAAATCGCATCGGAAAGAGTTTCGAATAACGAGGACTATGATGGCGTACAAAGCAGCAATTTTCGATATGGATGGAACCATTCTGAACACTCTGCAAGATCTTCAGAATGCGACTAATTACGCACTTCGCGAACACAATTTTCCGGAAAGAACTTATGAAGAAGTTCGCAATTTTGTTGGAAACGGCGTGCAGAAACTGATTGAACGTGCACTCCCAGAAGGAAGCAGCGACGAAACAGTTCAATCTGTGCTTGCATCATTTAAAACCTACTACAAAGTACACAGTACCGATACAACCGCGCCTTACGAAGGAATTCCCGAAGCAATCAAAAAACTACGGGAAGCAGGAATAAAAACTGCAGTAGTTTCAAATAAACCTGATTTTGGCGTACAGGATTTGGTCAAAGATTTCTTTCCAAATTTATTTGATGTAGCCCTGGGCGAAAAAGCTGGAATCGCAAAAAAGCCTGCGCCAGACATGGTTAATTCTGCATTGGATTCTCTTGCAGTTTCAAAAACAGACTCTGTTTATATCGGCGACAGCGATGTAGATTTTATGACTGCAAAAAATTCCGGCTTAAGCTTCATCGGCTGCAGCTGGGGTTTCAAAGGCAGAAGCTTTCTTGAGAAACTTGGCGCTGGAACAATCGTCGATAATGCGGAACAATTAGTACAGGAAATACTTAAACAGGAGAAATAGAATGAGAAAAAGCAAAAAGACACTTCCATTGGGCGATAATTTAATCGAAAACTATAAGAACTTTTTAAATAACGGAAAGACTGAACGTGAATGCGTTTCACAAATCATCAAAGCTGCTGAAGCAAACGGCTACAAAGATATTTCCACATTCAAAACAATAAAAAGTGGCGACAAAGTTTATGTTACAAAGATGAACAAAGCCGTAGCTCTTTTCCAGATAGGTTCAGCCGGAATTGAAGAAGGAATGAATATTCTTGGCGCCCACATCGATTCTCCACGATTAGATGCGAAACAGAATCCAATCTACGAAAAGGACTTTATCACATACTTGAACACTCACTACTACGGTGGAATCAAAAAATATCAGTGGGTAACCCTTCCTCTTGCAATTCACGGAATCGTATGCCGCACAGACGGTTCAAGTGTAACTGTAAATATCGGCGAAGATGAAATTGACCCGGTATTCTGCATTTCCGATATCCTTCCACACCTTGCACAGGATCAGATGAAAAAAACTGGCGCAGAAATCGTAAAAGGCGAAGACCTGGACGTAATTATCGGCTCTATCAATCCATCAAAAAAAGACGAAAAAGCCGATGACGAAAAGAAAAAAGATAAGAAAAAGAAGAAGGATGAAAAACTCACCAGCAAAAAAATTATCCTTGAACTTCTCCGCAAAAAATACGATATCGAAGAAAAAGATTTGGAATCTGCCGAACTTGAAATCGTTCCAGCCGGCAAAGCCCGCGACTGTGGTTTTGACCGCTCTCTCATCTTGGGATACGGGCAGGACGACCGCTCTTGTGCCTACACCTCTTTCGCCGCCCTCATGGATTCAGCACCAGAATTCAAAACCAGCTGCTGTCTCTGCGTAGACAAAGAAGAAATCGGCAGCGTTGGAGCAACCGGTATGGGAAGCCATGTATTCGAAAATGCAGTTGCAGAACTCATCGCAAGAATGCCGGGCGGCTACAGTGACCTTGCACTCAGAAGATGCCTTTCAAACAGCAATATGCTTTCAAGCGATGTAAACGCAGCTTATGATCCAATCAACGCAGGACTCTACGACAAAGACAACGCTTCTTTCCTTGGAGGCGGTCTTGTATTCAATAAATACACTGGGAGTCGTGGAAAAAGCGGTGCCAACGATGCAAATCCGGAATTTATCGCAAAACTTCGCGGCTGCATGAATAATGCAACTGTAAATTATCAGATGGCTGAACTTGGCAAAGTAGATCAGGGTGGCGGCGGAACAATTGCCTACCTCGCCTCAAAATATGGAATGAATGTTATCGATGCCGGTGTAGCTGTACTCAGCATGCATGCACCTTGGGAAATCACAGCAAGAGAAGATATCATTCAGGCCTACAACGGCTACAGAGCCTTCTTAAAATTAAAATAAGGAAACAAATCTAAAACGGTGGTTGAGGTGCTCGAAA
>CAMHIV010000242.1 GCA_946185185.1 uncultured Treponema sp.
ACTCAGCATCAAGAGAACTATTGTTTTACCCAAAGACTTCATGTTATTAAACCTTTATTTATTCAATTAAGCCTGCAATTGCAGTACCAAGTGTAATATCATTATCCACAGAAACGATTTTCCAGTAAAGACCTTTTTCGTTTGTAAGAAGAGCATCCAGATATCCGTTTACACGTTCTACAATCATATTTGTCTTCCAGAAAGTTGATCCGTTACAAAGAATGCAGACTGGTTTTGCAGCATTTTTACCTTCTCCACTCTGAATTACAGCTGCAGAAAGAATTGCTGCGGCACAGCGTGAAGAACGTTCAACAAGTGCATCCAAAAGCTGATAAAGTTTGTCATAATCTTCATCGGTTGCAGATTCTGCAGCAAGTTTTCCAAGAGTTGTTGATGCATCATATGGTGAATGAAGGAATCCGTCGAATTCGATTAAAGTAAGAGAATCAAGACCGGCAATTTTCTTTGCAAAAGCATCAGAGAAAAGTCCGTCTTCTGCAGCAGCTTTTAGCATTTCATATGCAACTGGTCCAAGATATGCACCGGAACACTGTTTTTCCATAAAGAAAGTTCCAGGCTTCTGTGATTTTGCATCAAAAGCTTTATCAAAGTCAGACATTACGACATTACGAGTTTTTCCTGATTCGCAAACAACAATCTGGCGTGAAAAACCTTCCCGGCTTGGAATTGCCGGCTGAATATATGCGGCGTTCATACCTGTTCCAAGAATGAAACCAATGTAAGAAGAATACTGATTTACTTTTGCAGCAGCTTTTCCTGCAAGGAGAGCGGCAACAGTGTCGTTCAACAAAGTTACGCGCTTTGGTTCTTTCCAGCCGTGAGCAACAAGAGCTTCTTTTAAGCATTTACCGATTGCACAGCCAACAACTTCAGGAGCTTTTACTTCTTTTGAAAAGCCGATAAGCACACCGTCGCCGTCTTTCTGAATCTGCATAGGGTATGAAAAACAGAAACCGATTGAATCTGCTTTATTTTTGAGATGCTCAAGGTTTGCTGCAAACTGATCAAAGAATTCTTTTTTATTGAGTTCGCGTTCTACACCTGGCATCTTAGTTTTTTCAAGTTCAGAGATAGAAGCCTCTCCGTTTTTATCAAAAGTTACAAGACAAGAACGGAAATTTGTTCCACCGGCATCGATTACGATTACAGTCTTATCTGTAATTGCCTTTTCTGGTGGAAGGCACCATGTAGGAATCATATCCTCGTCAGATTTTTTACCGTTTAAACCACGGTTCATGTCATCTAAAATAGACTCTGCAACGACGTTTACGTCAACATGACGAACAAAATTGTGTTTTGAAAGAAAAGCACTGACTGCTGGATTCATACAAATAGCTCCTAAAAAAATATATCTTTTTAATTTTAACATTTATTGTATAAAAATCAACATAATGGTAGGGTTAATGAGTAAAAAAGGTTTCCTATGACAGAGCAGAGCAAGAAAATTTTTAGTGAATACATTGAAAAAAAAGCAGATTACGAAAAACTTGGTTCCCTGGTATCTGAACTTCTGCAGAAATTATTAAACGATTCTGAAAACGACAGCTTTGAAATCGGCTTCCGCGTAAAAACAGAAGAAAGCCTTACCGGAAAACTTGAACGAAAAGGCGATAAATATAAATGCTTAAAAGACATCACAGATATTTTAGGAGCCAGAATAATCACCTTGTTTTCTGATTCCGTAGACAGAGTTGGAAAAATCATTGAAGAAAATTTTGTTATTGACTGGGAAAACTCAGTAGATAAGAGAAAGAATCTTAAGGCTTCTGAATTCGGATATCTTTCGGTTCATTACATCTGCTCACTTCCAGATAATAAAGGTTATCCGGAAGAATTGTGCGGAATCAGATTTGAAATCCAGGTTCGTTCAGCATTGCAGCACATCTGGTCAGAAATCAATCATGATATCGGCTACAAAAGCATATTTTCCCTTCCCCGCTCCTGCATGAGAAGTTTTTCAAAACTCGCAAGCCTTATGGAAATTGCAGACGAAATGGCCTGTAATCTGCGGGAAGACATTAATTCCTACATACAGGAAGTACACGAAAAAATTGCAGAAAATCACGCAGATGACATTGAAATTGACAGCATTTCTTTGAAAGAATATGTAAAAACAAACAACCACATGAAAAGCTTCTTCCAAAATATAACTGCAGAATGTGGAATCGAAGTTTCATTTGCTAAGTTTGACACTCTTATCTTTTTGCATCAGCTGGAATGGCTCGGCTTTACGACCCTGGGCGACATTCAGAAAATGTTTGAACGATGCAACGAAATTGCAATGAAATATGTGCACTACACCTTCGACCCGCTGGACCTAGATATAATCAGTTCAAGTGCGGGATTGAGATTTATGTTCAATGCAGAACTTATAGTAAGAAACGAAAGCCGCGAACGAATCGAAGACTTTTATTCAATTTCAATTCCTGAAAAAGAAGTTTGCAAGCGTTTAGCAGACGATTTATTGACATTTAAAGAAAAAATGGCGGAACTCTAATGGCACTTGACCTTGAGACCCTGAAAAAAGAATTGAACCCGGAACAATTCCGTGCAGTTACGAGTATAAACGGCGCGATTTTGATTATTGCCGGAGCCGGAAGTGGTAAAACCCGCGTAATCACATTCAGAATTGCCCACATGCTGGATTCGGGTATTCCTCAAAGCCAGATTCTTGCCCTTACCTTTACAAATAAAGCTGCAAAGGAAATGGAAGAACGCGTAAAAAGTCTTACCGGACGGAAACTGCAGAATCTTACGGTTTCAACCTTTCATGCTTTTGGAGTAAGGATTCTGCGACAAGATATCGACAAGCTTGGCTACCGGGATAATTTTTCAATCTATGATGAAACCGACAGAAATGCACTCATAAAAGAATGCGGAAGAGAGCTTTCGTTTTCTCCGGACGCAATGGATATCTACAAAATCAGCCAGCTTTTTTCAAACATCAAAACCGGGCGCAAAAACTGGCAGGGCGAAAACGATATGTATCGCCAGCTTTACGAATGCTATCAGGAAGGGCTTAAGCTTTACAATGCGGTGGATTTTGACGATTTAATTGTTTTGCCGATAAAACTTTTTAAAGAACACCCGGATGTTTTGGAACGCTACAGAGAACGATTCAAATACATAATGGTTGACGAATTTCAGGATACAAGTCACCAGCAGTACGAACTAATGCACCTTCTGGCAGATAAAAATGTTGCTGTCGTTGGCGATGATGACCAGTCAATTTACAGCTGGCGTGGCGCCGATTACCAGAATATCGTAAATTTTGAACACGATTTTGATGTTACAGAAATTCGTCTTGAGCAAAACTACCGCTCAACAGGGACCATTCTTGAAGCAGCAAACGGCGTAATCAGCCATAACACAAATAGAAAGGACAAAAAGCTCTGGAGCGGTAACGGCGCCGGAAAACCGATAGAAATCTTCATGCCTCAAAACGAAACGGAAGAAGCTTCGTTCATAGCCGAAAGTATACTTGGAATCGCCATGGAAGAACGCCGGAAATACGATGAATTTGGCGTTCTTATTCGTGCAAATACACAAAGCCGCTTTATAGAAGACGCATTTTTGGAAAACAATATCCCCTACACAATGAGCGGCGGTACAAGTTTTTTTGAAAGAAAAGAAATAAAAGACGTTATAAGCTATCTTCGCG
>CAMHIV010000243.1 GCA_946185185.1 uncultured Treponema sp.
AAGCTGGTTATAAAAACATCTGCGAAATCGGTAAAGAACGTATCCGTCGTGCAGGTGCAAAAATCCTTGAAGAAGCAAAAGCAAACAAAGACATGTTCAGCGAGGAAAATCCTTTAGACATTGGTTTTAAAGTTTACCGTATGCAGGAATCTAACTTCAAAGAATATACTCCAGTTCAAGGTCAGGACGAAAACGCAACAAAATCGCTCTTTGAAGAATTAGAGGACAATCAGATTCCTCTTGTAGATGGCTGGAAAGCAGAAAATGTTCTTACAGAAATCATCTTAAAGCAGGGCTTTGCTTTGGACTGCGACTGTAAAAAAGTTGATACATTCACCAAAAACACAGTTTACTGCATAAAAGATAGCGAAGGTCCAGCAAGCCGTACAACTACAATGTATGTCTGCCTTGATTCAAAGATTGATTCTGACACAATTCAAAATCTCAAACTGGACGAAAAAGAAAAGTTTGTCTGCTTAAATAATGCAATTGATGACACAAGCTATGCACGCCTTGCCGACAAAGGCCGTATTGAAACAATCTAAGGTGGCCTTTATGAACAAAGAAATAGCTATTTTTAAGACTGATACAGAAACAATAAATGTAGAAGTTCTTTTTGAAGACGAAACCGTTTGGCTTACCATTGAGCAGATGGCTACTTTATTTGAAAAGTCACGTTCAACTATAAATGAGCATATTTTACATATCTTTCAGGAAGGAGAACTTGAAGAAAAAGATGCAGTAAGAAAAATCGGAAATTCCGATTTTTCTTCGAATGTCACAAAGCCCACAAATTATTACAATCTGGATGTCATTATCTCTGTAGGCTATCGTGTAAAATCTTTGCGAGGTACTCAGTTCCGACAGTGGGCAACAAAACGCCTGAACGAATACATTAGAAAAGGATTTACTCTGGACGACAATCGCCTAAAAGAACTTGGAGGCGGCGACTATTGGAAAGAACTTCTGGCAAGAATCCGCGACATTCGTGCTTCAGAAAAAGTATTTTACCGTCAGGTCTTGGATATTTATGCTACAAGCATCGACTATAATCCGCGTTCTGATACTTCAATAGAGTTCTTTAAGAAAGTGCAGAATAAAATTCATTTTGCCGTACATGGACAGACTGCAGCGGAAGTAATCTATACACGAGCAGATGCAGAAAAAGAGTTTATGGGCTTAAAGACTTTTGAAGGTAATCGTCCTCATTTAAAAGATGCAGTCATAGCCAAAAACTATCTTGATGAAAAAGAACTCCGTGCTATGGGGCAGATTGTCTCTGGATATCTTGATTTTGCAGAAAGACAGGCAGAACGACAGCAGCCTATGACCATGAAGGACTGGGCAGAACATCTGGACAAAATCCTCACAATGAGCGGAGAGCAACTTTTACAAGGTAATGGTTCTATAAGTCACGATGAGGCAATGGAAAAAGCAAAGACCGAGTATAAGAAATATCAGCAGAAAACCTTGAGCGATGTAGAAAAATCATTCCTTGATTCAATAAAGCTGCTTGATTCAAAAACGGACGGGAAGAAATAACATGAGTGTAAAAATAAAATTTGATTCAAATCAGGATTACCAGATTCGTGCAGTTGAAAGTGTCGTAAAACTTTTTGAAGGCATGGACCGACAGAATACAGATGTAGAATTCAGATTGGAAGCAGAAGAATCGGATAAAGATACCGTTCCAAATATGGATGAACTGGATGAAATCAGCACAGATTTGATTCAGGAAAATTTTGATAGTATCCGCCATGAAAACGGGCTTAAAGTTTTACCGGAGCTTTCCCCTGAAAATGACGGCGAAACTCTTTTATGCACTCCACAAAGCTCTGATTATTATTCTTATCCAGAGTTTACCATTAACATGGAAACCGGTACAGGAAAGACTTATGTTTATCTTAGAACTATTTATTCTCTCTACAAAGAATATGGCTGGAGAAAATTCGTTGTTGTAGTTCCAAGTGTTGCAATTTACGAAGGGGCAGTCGCAACATTTAACGCAACTCGTGAACATTTTGAAACTTTGTTCGGTACTATCGTTCCCCAGAAAATTACAGAATATGACGGCAATGTTACCAACTGCAAAAACTTTGGGACCTCTACGAGCCTTGAAATTCTTTTAATGACTATAGACAGTTTTAACAAAGACTCTAATGTAATTTACAAAGCGACAGAAAAAATCAGAGGCGGTAAACTTCCAATTTCTTTTGTTCAGGAAACTAGACCAATCCTTATTCTTGATGAAGTTCAGAATTATCAGACAGAGAAATCAAAACGTGCTTTAAGAACATTACATCCTTTGTTCAGCGTTGGTTATTCAGCAACTCCTGGTACAAATTGTCCTAACGAGCTTTACAGATTGAGCAGCTACGAAGCAAGCCAGTTAAATCTTGTTAAAAAAATCGACATTCTGGGCTTTCAGGAAGAACAGATTGCAACAAGTAAGGCTGACTATTTTAAGATTCTTTCTATTAATAAAACACCTCTTTCTGTTGAAGTTGAACTTAATGCATTAAGCGGCGGTAAAACTACCATAGAACAATATACGATTAAGGCTGCAGAAAAAGAAAAGAAAACATTCCAGACGCTTACAAAGAATCCGGCCTACAAAGACCTTGGTATTGATGAAATCAGTGTAAAAGATAACAATCCTCATGTTCGACTCACAAACGGAATGAGCTATCTACAGGATGAAGCAAGCTGTGCTAACCTTACCCGCGAAATTATCTTCCGCCAGATGATTAAGGCTACGATTGACGAACATATCAAGGCAATGGCAAATCTTAAAAGCCATTTATATGATGCAAAGGTTCTTTCTTTGTTCTTTATTGACCGTGTTGCAAGTTACAAAGGCGATGACCCGATTGTTGCGCGCATTTTTGACGAGGAATTCGAAAAAGCAAAAGATAGAGTCCCTGCATGGAAAAATCTTTCTGGTAAAGATGTTCGCGAAGGATATTTTGCAAAGAAAGTTGCTAAAAAATCAAAACTTGAAGAAGACGTTGATACACCAATTGACGGAACAAAAACTGCAGATGATAAAGAAGCCGAAAAGAAAGCTTATAACCTCATCATGAGAGAAAAAGAAAAGCTTCTTTCTAATGAAGAACCTGTTTGCTTTATTTTCGCGCACTCGGCTCTCCGTGAAGGATGGGATAACCCGAATGTATTCCAAATTTGCGCTCTTCGTGAAATTACTTCGGAAAGCTCCAGAAGACAGACAATTGGACGAGGTTTGCGCTTGCCTGTAAATCAGAATGGAGAACGAATTAAAGATTCAAAAGTAAATCGTCTTACAGTAATTGCAAACGAAAGTTATTCCCGCTTTGTTGGTAAGCTCCAGGAAGAATATATTGAAGACGGTGTAATGAAAGCACCACAGTTTACAAACAAACGCCACATGGAAACAGTTCATCGTACTGTCAAATTCCAGAGCGATGAGTTTGAAGATATCTGGAGACGCGCAAATCGCAAAACTGAATACACAATCAATATCAAAACCGATGAGCTTATTACAGAGGCTATTGAAAAGCTTGATGAGACAGATTTTGAACCTCCAAAAATCGTTTGTTCACGTGGCCATGTTGTTATCACAATCTATGATTTAAAGCTTCTAGGTGTAACAGAAGATGAAGTTGCAACTTTTGAGATTTTACATAGGGATTCTTACGTTCG
>CAMHIV010000244.1 GCA_946185185.1 uncultured Treponema sp.
AGAACAGCCCAATCTAAACCGCCGCCGAATAAAAATCTAAATTTTTCGTTTATTGAAAACCCACCCTGAACACCTGCCAGCTCCGTTAAAAATAATGTTGAATTGTACCCATCATCTCCAACTGAAATTCCAGCCGCTTTTGCCGTAAAACTTGTATTAAAAGGAATGTTAAAACTAATATCGTCAAAAATACCAAAGTTGTCTGTGAACATTAAATCAAAGTTTCCGTACGCCCCTACAATTCCGGTTTTGTATTCTTTATCCACCCTGTAATACAAAACCGTATTTTCCATTTCGCAAGTTCCTCCCCCAAGGACCATACCGAAATCCACATCACCCGAAAGTGCAAAAAGATTACCTGCGGCAAATAATGCCACAACAAAAGCGATTAATTTTTTCATATAAAACTCCCTTCATAAAAAAAATATACTATACCAGTATTCCCCCCCCGATAACCATTGTCAACAAAAAAGCAAACCGCACTCAAATAATTTGCAAAAAAATACTTTAGGGTTCAAAATAGAAGGTATGGATTTTCAGGAGTTTGTCGATTCTTATAGCATGGCGGCCGCGGTTCTTTCTGTGGAAAAACTTGGGGAAGAGCATTGGGGCGAAATTCGCATTGTAAAAGCAAATGCTATGTACAAAAAAATAATGGGTTCCAATTATAAAGACGGGATGCGTTATGATGAATTAGTTCAAAAAGAAGCTAATTTTGAAGACTTTTGTTATCGTTGTGCAGTAAAAAAACTTCATCTTCATGCGTACGTAGACACAAAATCCATGGGAGTCTGGACAGACGGAACTTATATTCCACTTTCGTCGGAATTTGACACTGATAAACTATCCTATTTCGTATTCTTCTTTGAATTTACAAAAACCCCGGAAGCAGAACGACTTTCAGACATGTCTATGGAAGCCGCCCCTTTCATAATTCAAACCTGTATTAATCTACGCAAAGCCGAAAACTTCATCGAAGCAATGAACACTGCCATCGCAGACATTCAAATCAAAACAGATTCCTTCTGCAGCGCAATTTTTATGATTGATACGGAAAAACAAAAATATGCACCGCTTTGCGCAAAATACCGTAACGATGAAGCAACCATAGAACTTCCTGCCATATTTAACTAATGAAGTTGTTTTTTCATGGGTTGATATGGTAAAAGACACGGATGCCGTTTTTGTAAAAGATTCTTTTGACATGCAGGAAATTCAAAAGATAAATCCTGTATGGGCAAAAAGTCTTATCGGTGGCGGCGTAGAAAGTGTAATTCTTGTTCCTTTATTAAACAGAAACAAATTAATCGGCGTACTTTTTGTTACCAATTTTAATACAGAAAAATTTGTTGAAATTAAGGAATTTATCACTTTAACCGCATTCTTCCTTTCGCCTGGAATTCATGAGCAATATTGACTCTTTGACTGGTGTAAAAAACCGCAATTCCATGAATACACGCGTTGAATGGAACACAAACGGATTAATGCCGGTTCATCTGCCATACGGAATTATATTTGCCGATTTGAACGGACTTAAAATTTGCAACGACACAAAAGGACACAAGGCTGGAGACGAACTTTTGAAAAAAGCAGCAGCACTTTTGAAAGAAATATTCAACGAAGATGAAATATACCGCTCCGGTGGCGACGAATTTGTAATCATTTCAACAGAATGTTCAAAAGATGACTTTGAAATCAAGATTGAAGAACTCCGCAAAAAAGCTTCATACGGAAACGAGGTATGTTTTGCATTTGGTTCCCGCTGGACCGACACCGAAGAAGACTTAAGAGAATCCATGCAATTAGCCGACGAAGCCATGTACGAAGACAAACGAAAATACTACGAATCGCACCCAGAGTTCAAGACTCGGCACGAGTGAGGTTCTTCAAGCAGGTCTATATTTTCTGCTTGACAAAACTACTTCTATAGAAGTAGTTTTAAACAGATGAATAAAATAACTCTATACCATGGTTCTCAGAAAATTGTAGAGCAGCCTCTTTTTGGTGTCGGTAAAACCTATAATGACTACGGGCAAGGTTTTTACTGTACACAGAATATTTCACTGGCAAAAGAATGGGCCTGTCCTACATCAGATGACGGTTTTGCAAATATTTATGAATTGGAAACAGACAGCCTTAAGCTTATTGATTTACAAAGCGAAGAATTCTGTACCCTAAACTGGCTTGCAATTCTGATTAATAATCGTAAATTCGATTTAGACACTCCTATAATGAGACAGGGAGTTTTTTATTTGAAGGAAAACTTTCTTCTAGACCTTTCAGGTTTTGACCTTATCAAAGGTTATAGAGCGGATGATTCATACTTCTCTTTTGCCCGCGCATTTCTTTCAAATCAAATTTCATACGAACAACTACAAAAAGCTATGAAACTTGGAAAACTTGGTGAACAAATAATGCTGAAAAGTAAAAAATCTTTTGAAAATATTACTTTTACTGGCTACGAAATTGCAGAAGGTAAAATGTTTAACCCGCTCCGCAAAGAAAGATTTAACAAAGCAAGAAAGAATTTTGAAACCTCTCTAGAAAACGGGGATATTTCAGGTCTTTTTATTCGTGATTTTATTCTGGAAGAGGTAAAACCAAATGATTCACGCTTACAATAAAACCTTTTTACCTGAAGTTCAGCAAAACCTAGGATACGCTTGTCATTTTGCAATTAATTCCTGCTGCGTTGATACAGATAGTTTTTTTGATTTTTTTATAGCCTCAAAAGTTGCCAAAGAAATTGAAGCAGGTTCCCCAATTTTTATTTCCGGCTGTTCAGGAACAGAACTTGCTCTGACTATTTTTGACAGGATTGGATATATTCCTAAAAAAATGGAATTTGATGATGAATCAATTATGTATAACCGGAGCCAGGAATATTGGGCTGGCTGGATTCTTGCATATTATCAATGGTTTTCCGGAATCAGATTTTCAAAAATCCACGAAAATATCAGCCTAAGCCAGATTGTTCAGATGTATCATCCATTACACGAAGCCCCAGAAGAAAAATTTGCAGAAATAATGGATGATATTATCCGTGAAAAAAGCAGAAAACAGGAAACAAATCTCCAGCGACTCCGTAAATCCGCCGGACTTACACAAAAAGAACTTTCAGAACTCAGCGGAGTAAACCTGCGTACCCTTCAGCAGTACGAAACTGGTGCAAAAGATATCAATATGGCCAGCGGAAAATCAATAAACGCCCTGGCACTAGCACTTAACTGCAATTTTTATGAAGTGATGGAAATTTGAGGGGGTATTCCGACATACTACAAAAGGAAGTTTAGCAGAGGCATTTTTACGAATTTGTTGCCGATAGTTTTTCTTTTAGCTCAAAGATTTTATCCTCCGTTAATCCTGTTATTTCGCAGATATCGCTGATAGGGTAATTCTTGAGCAGCATTTTTGTAGCAGCTTCTATCTTTCCTTCTATTTTTGCTTCGCGTCTTATATCCATTTCGTGTATATTTATATTCATGTATTCCGTTTTATTTGCCTCCATTAATTTTGCCTGATTTACAAGGTTTTGGATTTGTTCGGTAAAATCATCTTCTGCCTTGTTGGAACATACGAAATTCAAAAATGCTTTTAATTCCGGGTCAGTCTCTTTTTCGTATGCACTTGAATTGTAAATTGCTTTTAGGGTTTTGTCATCAAGGGAAAC
>CAMHIV010000245.1 GCA_946185185.1 uncultured Treponema sp.
ATCATCTTTTATACACAAGAGACCGTTATCGCATCCAATCCATACAACTCCCCGCATTTTATCTTGTGCTATAGAATTTACAGTTCGAAGCAAAGAATTTGTTCTGAATCTCGCTTTTGTAAGCTTTTGAATTCCACCACGGTCTGTAGCAATCCAGATATTGTCTTCCCGATCCTGAACAACTTTAATAATTCGTTCATCTACGAGTCCGTGAATCTGGTCAAAGAAAACTAATTTGTCTCCCTGAGTAATAATTGCAATTCCATTATCCGTTGCAATCCAGATATTATGCTCTCTATCTTCCATTATATGGTTAATAGAAAGACCTTTATCTTCGTTAAAATTGATATTGAAATATTCCTGTTTTTCGCCGGTAACTTTTATTGCAGCCCGTTTAGTCAATCCAAACCAAAACGCACCGGAAGAATCCTGGGTAACATAGGAAATCCGATTATTATCAACGTCTTTTAAACCTGTAAAATGGGTAAACTGCCAGTTATCATAATAAAAAACGCCGACAGATTCTGTGGAAGTAAACCACACCCGACCCATCGTATCACAGAAAAGATGATTTATCAGATACTTGTTTTTGTTCGGCAAAAGCTCGATACCGGAAGGAATTGAAATTTCGAAATTTTTTGAAACCTGTGCAAGTCCACTCGAAGTTCCTATCCATACATTTCCAGATTTATCTTCACAAAAAGCGCGGATTGAATTGTTCGGCAACCCGGAGGATGTATCATAATATTGAAGAGAACCATCCTTTTTCATAACCGTAACGCCTTCATCGTTGGAACCAATCCACAAATTACCACGGGAATCTTCAAAAACTCTGCGGGCGCTAACAAACGGAAGCTTAGGCTCTTTGCTCCGGTTTAGAGTTTCAAAAACTATTCCGTCAAAACGAACTAAACCTTCGTATGTTCCTAAGAGAATAAAACCTTCTGAATTCTGATTTATATCAGTTATCGTATTGCCAGGTAAGCCATCCTGTGTACTCCAGACCTTAGAAACAAAATCTTTTAAAAATTGGGCACTATAATCCTTATCGTTTTGCGAAAAAAACGGAGTTGTGAGGAAAGTTAGAAATGTAGAAGCAAGCAAAAGTTTTTTAAGCATAAAACATCCGAATATTAACGATTATAACACGACTTATAGAATAATAAAAAATATTTTGAAGATAAATTTTACAAAGAAATAGTTTTTTTTATTCGCTTTTTTACAGAAACCGTCGTATACTATGTTTCAGAGGTGCTTATGGCATCTACAAACAAAACTGGAGGCACATTATGCATACAAAATTCGGACTAAACAAGCCAGATTTTGACAAATTGGTGGAAAATCAGGAATATGCAAATCTTGCAGAACACTTGAAGAATACTCTGAACTTAGGAAAAATTAAGTCAGGTGAATACGAATCATGCCTTGAATGGCTTGAAAAATCGGCTCAGATGGTCGGTAAATCAATTAAGAACTAATATTAATCTTTAATTAACGGGGTGTCCTTGCAACCGCATCGGCACCCCGATTTTCAATCCCTATATTCCGGAATCTTTTATGGTAATAAACTTTAACGAAATTACAGAAACAGAAATCCAGCACATGAATAATGGCGACGGTTCTATTTTCGCAAAAATGATGATGACTCCGGAATCAAAGGTTGTTTTTCGCAGACTGCCTCCGGGAAGTTCAATCGGTCGCCATGTGCAGACAAGAATCAGCGAAACAAGCTATGTTATTTCCGGCGAAGGCATTCAAAGCTGCGACGGAACCGAAGAACAATTTTCACAAGGAATGTGTATTTTCTGCGCAAAAGGTTCTTCACTTACGATAACAAATACAGGAAACAAAGACTTAGTTTTGTTTTCTGTAATACGAGAGATTAAAAAATTCTAACTACTTTGGTTATACACTCCCATGAATATGACTCCTACCCTGCAGGAAACACAGGAACTTTTGAAAAGTGTTTCCTCACAAATAAAACAAATTGCAGAATCGATGACACAAGTTTCTATGCAGACAAAAAAAGACCAGCTCTTAGAATGTGTTGAAAAGATTTATTCTGCAAACGACAAAATCGAACAATCAATCAATTTTATGTATTTTGGGCAAAAAAGTGGCGGACAACGAAGCACTGCCAGAAAACGAAAAGCCGTGCAGGAAAACGGCAAAAAAGGCGGGCGTCCAAGCAAAAAAATTTTGCAGTCATTGGAAAAAACTGCAGACGGAAACGAAATTATAGTAAAATTCAGCGATGCTACAGAAATAAAAATAAGCGGGTCCGCTTATGACGTCAGAACCCGCTTTCCATTAAGCCGTTACCGCTGGAGCGATTCGGCAGAAGAATGGTTCAGTCAAAACACTTGATTTTGCTGAACCACCTGCAAAGATTAAGCACATTCAATTGCGATGCGTTTTGGAGCAGCCAAAGCCTTGCGTGGCATTACTACATTCAAGATACCATTCTTAAATGAAGCTTTAACTCCTTCGGCGTCAACATCTTCCGGCAACTGGAAGCTTCGGCTGAATGCAGAATAACGGCGTTCTTTGATAAGCCATTTTTCTTTGTCGCTACCCTTTTCTTTTTTAGCTTCTTCTTTCTGTTCCTCCTGTTTAGAAGCAATTGTAAGTGTATTGTGATCGATTTCGATGTCTACATCATTCTCTGTTCGGCCAGGGAGCTCCATGTCGAGGCTGTAAGAGTCTTTTGTTTCTTTTACGTCTACTTTTGGAACTACAGTAGTTCTGCAGCCGTAACCACTGAATACATCGTCCATTGAATTGTTGAAAAGTGAATCAAAAAGTGAAAGTTCGTTCATATTGTGCCTCCTAAAGCATTTATTTTTTCTTTCACTTCATATTATGCAAACAGCGTGCCAAGTTTGAGTATTTAAGAAGATAAATGCCAAGTTTTTAGAAAAATAATTAAAATTGGCGCGAAGGAGCAAATTTTATTGGTGTATCAGTAAAAACTCGGCATTTATCTGATTAAAGCAGTACGATAAGAAGAGTAAATATTATACATGGGTAAAAATAACTCATCTAAATGCGTCAATTTTACTCACTAATCGCACAACGCTCAGGTATTTCGTGCGATTTTTATGCGCAATTGAATAAAGAAAGCGGTTTTAATATAATATTTTCACATAAATTATGGGAGAATTTATGAAAGAAATAGATTACGATGAAATTATAAGAAATATCACAGCGGAACTCGAATCAAAAAAACTTAAAGAAACAAAATTATCTTTTGACGATATAAAATTGAACAAGGCTCAATTCAACAACTATGAGGTAAAATACGATTCTATCGATTTGGGAATGGGCTTTAAGAAAATAATTAATAAAATTATAAATAAGGCAATCAAAAGAACCGGTTTCATGCTCACCCAGGATCAAAACGAAATTAATCACACCCTCGTAAAAAAAATCGAAGAATTGTATTCACGAATACAATATTTGGAAAACAAAGTTCAAATTCTGGAAGAAAACAAAAGATAGCGGGAAATACTATGCGGATTATTCAAATAGTTTCCTGGCTTGGTTACGGAGATGCGATAGGAAATGAAGTACTTGCTCTGGACCGCTCGATAAAAAAAAGAGGACTCGAAACAAAAATCTATGCAGAAAGCATAGACACAAGAATTGATTCAACTCTTGCCGAAA
>CAMHIV010000246.1 GCA_946185185.1 uncultured Treponema sp.
ATGGTTACAAACCCAAAGAACACTGTATATTCAGCTAAGCGTTTGATTGGTCACAGATTCAGTGAACTTCAGGGCGAAGCTACAAAACTTCCATATACAGTACTGGACAACGGTTCAGACTGTCGTGTTGAAATTACACAGAATGGTGAAACAAAAAAATATTCTCCACAGGAAATTTCTGCTTTCGTTCTTCAGAAGATGAAGAAAACTGCTGAAGACTACCTTGGTGAACCAGTAACAGAAGCTGTAATTACAGTTCCTGCTTACTTCAACGACTCTCAGCGTCAGGCTACAAAGGACGCAGGTAAAATTGCCGGTCTTGATGTAAAGCGTATCATCAACGAACCAACTGCTGCTGCTTTGGCTTTCGGTTTCAAACAGGATCAGGACAAGGAAAAGACAATCGCCGTATACGACCTTGGTGGTGGTACATTCGATATTTCTATTCTTGAACTTGCAGACGGCGTATTTGAAGTAAAATCTACAAACGGTGATACACACCTTGGTGGTGATGACTGGGACCGTGCTATCATAAACTGGCTTCTTAAAGAATTTAAGAACGACTCTGGTATTGATTTGAGCGGCGATGCTATGGCTATGCAGCGTCTTCGTGAAGCTGCTGAAAATGCTAAGATTCAGCTTTCAAGCCAGACTTCTACAGATATCAACCTTCCATTTATTACTGCTGATGCAACAGGTCCAAAGCACCTTCAGAAGACTTTGACTCGTGCTCAGTTTGAACAGATGACAGAAGATTTGTTTGAACGCACAAAGGAACCTTGCCGCAAGGCTCTTGCTGATGCAGGTATTTCTACAGACAAGATCGACGAAGTACTTCTCGTTGGTGGTTCAAGCCGTATGCCAAAAGTACAGGAAGTTGTTAAGGCAATTTTCGGTAAGGAAGGTTCAAAGGCTGTAAACCCAGATGAAGCTGTTGCTATCGGTGCTGCAGTTCAGGGTGGTGTTCTTAAGGGTGATGTAAAAGACATCCTTCTTTTGGACGTAACTCCACTTTCACTTGGTATTGAAACAATGGGTGGTGTAATGACTAAGCTCATCGCACGCAATACTACAATTCCTACAAAGAAGAGCCAGGTATTCTCTACTGCTGCTGACGGACAGACTGCAGTATCTATCCACGTACTCCAGGGTGAACGCGAAATGGCTGCTCAGAACCGTACACTCGGTAATTTTGACCTTGTAGGTATTCCACCGGCTCCACGCGGTGTTCCACAGATTGAAGTAACATTTGATATCGATGCAAACGGTATTGTTCATGTATCTGCTAAGGATCTTGGAACAGGTAAGGAACAGCACATCCAGATTACTTCTTCTTCTGGTTTGAGCGAAGAAGAAATCGACAAAATGGTTAAAGATGCAGAAGCTAACGCTGCTGCTGATAAGGCTAAGCGTGAAGAAATTGATACAAAGAACGAAGCAGACAGCCTTGTTTACCAGACAGAAAAGACTCTCAAGGAAATGGGAGACAAGATTTCTGGCGGTGACAAGCAGAAGATTGAAGACGCTGTAGCAGCCCTCAAGAAGGCTATCGAAGGCGGAAACACTTCTGACATCAAGGCTAAGAGTGAAGAACTCAAGCAGGCTTCTTACAAGATGGCTGAAGAAATGTACAAACAGCAGGGTGCTGCCGGTGCCGCTGGTGCACAGCCTGGCGCTGATGCTGGAGCTACAGGTGCAGACGCTGGTGCAGGTTCTTCTGCTGATTCTTCAAAGTTCAATAAAGGTTCTGCCGACGATGTAGACTTTGAAGTAAGCGACGACAAATAATTTTTTGCAAAGAGATGTTTCTTTAATCTCTTTGTGTATAATAAAATTGCAATCACGGGAGTGATTGCAATTTTTCTTTCCAAAATGTTATATTTTTATTGAAGGAAATATAAAGACATGGCAAAGCGTGATTATTATGAAGTATTGGGACTCCAGAAAGGAGCTACAGAGGAAGAAATTAAAAAGGCTTATCGTAAGCTTGCTGTAAAATATCATCCGGACCGCAATCCTGATGACAAGGAAGCTGCAGAAAAGTTCCGCGAAGCAACAGAAGCTTATGAAGTTCTTTCTGATGAAAAGAAGCGTCCTTTGTATGACCAGTACGGCTTTGCCGGTGTAGATGAACAAATGGGTGGCGGTGGAGCTCAGTATTCACACGCATTTCACGATTTCAGCGATTTGTTCGGTGGAATGGGCGGTGGCTTCGGTGATATTTTTGATAATATCTTCGGTGGCGGTGGACGTACTTCTTCAAGACGCCGTTCTGGTCCTCAGGAAGGTGCCAGCCTTCGTTATGATCTTCATATTTCATTTAAAGATGCTGTTCTCGGAACAAAAGTTGATATCAGATTTAAACATAATGAAACCTGTGAAGCATGTAATGGTACCGGATGTGCCGCAGGTGCAACCAGAAAAACTTGTCCAACCTGTAATGGTATAGGTCAGGTTCGTCGCAGTGCAGGATTCTTTTCTGTTCAGCAGCCGTGTCCTGACTGTGGTGGAACAGGTACAAAAATTGATAAACCTTGCCGCGAGTGTGGCGGACGTGGTGTAAAAGAAAAAGCAAAGAAGGTTGCATTGACAATTCCTGCTGGTGTTGATGACGGAAAGCGATTTGCTCTTTCTCGTCAGGGTGATGCCGGAGAAAACGGTGGACCTGCTGGAGATTTGATTGTAATTCTTCACGTGGATCAGCATCCTTTGTTCGAACGCGATGCTCAGGATTTGTATTGTGCAATTCCGGTTTCATTTACTCAAGCTATCCTCGGTGCAGATATTTCTATTGAGTCTATTGATGGCAAAAAAATTGCAATTAAGATTCCTGCAGGAACCTCATCTGGAAAACTTCTCCGAATAAAAGGCGAGGGAGTTCCTTTTACTGGTAACCCTGGAAGACGCGGTGATTTGTACATAAAAGTTGTTGTTCAGATTCCGCAGAAAATTTCTTCTACTCAGAAAGATTTGCTCCAGAAGTATATGGAACAGGAAAACCCAACTGATACTCCTAAGCTTTTGACTCTTTCTTCACTTCAGTAGTTTTTCTGAGTAAAAGGGCTGACGGCACTGCCAAATTAAAATTCAATTTTTTTCCAATATATGCCGATGTATGTTATAATTGATTCTGTCTGATTTAATGTACAAGAGGTGTGTATGTATAAAACGCGGAAAAAAGCGGCTTTTATTTTAATAAACGGTGCTGTCCTTCTTTTGTCAGTTTTCATTTCTTTGTTTCTGGTTCGAAGATATGCCGCAAATACTTCTCCTGTAATTCTTGCGGGTGTTCCAGCTCTTGTTTTTCTGGTATTTCTTGTTTCCGGTTCAGTAATCGGTAATAATCTTAACACAAAATTACGAAAAAAATATCTTGAGTCAGGTGAAACTGCGTATATCGATGAATTTATCGAAAAGCTTCGTTTCTGCTACTCTTATGATGACCTTTATAAAACATTTGCAGATATCCTGGAAATAAAAGCTGATTGTTCTGTTCTTCTCGTTGACCGCCAGAAAAATTATGTTTTGTACAATAGTCCAAACAGAATCTCGTCTTATTCCGAAATTCGTGAAAAGCTATCTATAAACTTTGAACTTTCGTGG
>CAMHIV010000247.1 GCA_946185185.1 uncultured Treponema sp.
AAAAACTAAGGGTTCTTTTAGAAAAAATTGATAGTCTGGCTTAAGGAATATTAAATGACGGAGAGTATACTTTATCCGCTTTTTGTGGCTGCTTTTGGAAAAATATGAAAATCGGGAAACTGCCCTGGATGTAAGTATTCAAGCTACTGCGGTAAATATTTCCTTTGTTTCGGAATATCTTCAAAGATTGGAATTGTAATGACTCAAAAAATTGCATCAGAGATTCATTATAGTTATGCATATCATTTAAATGTTGTCACTGTTATTATTCCATTGTAAAAGCCGGCGGAAGGATTGAGATAATTTTTTATGAGTGCTAATATGTAACTCGAGGTTATTACAAATGAAAAAGATTCTTTTTGCTTTTACTTTAATTGCATTGTTATTTGTTTCATGTTCAAAAAATAGTGAAGTTGTAAAAATGGGTACAAATGCAGCTTTCCCACCGTTTGAATATACAGAAGGTACGGAAATTGTTGGTTTTGACGTTACAGTCAGTGAACTTATTGCCCGCGACTATGGAAAGAAACTCAAGGTTGTTGATATGAGTTTTGACGGTCTTATTGCTGCTCTTCAGGCTGGTTCAATTGATTTTATTGCCGCTGGAATGACAGCTACAGAAGAACGCCGCAAGAACGTTGATTTTTCTGAACCATATTATTCTTCAAAACAGACAATCATTGTTCGTGCAAATACAAATAATGTTTCAACAGTTGCAGATCTTAAAGGAAAATCAATTGGTGTTCAGTCTGGAACTACCGGTGAAATTTATGCTTCTGAAGAAGTTGAAAACGCTTCGGTAAAATCTTTCAAAACTGGAATTGATGCTGCTCTTGCATTAAAAAATGGTGCAATTGATTCAATTATTCTTGATGAACTTCCTGCAAAAGAAATTGTACGCAGAAATTCAGAACTTAAAATTATTGATGACGACTTTTTTACAGATGAATATGCAATTGCTGTAAAGAAGGGGAATACAAAGCTTTTGGAAGCTGTTAATAAAACAATCCAGAAAATTAAAGAAGACGGTTCATACCAGAAACTCTTAAATGCGTTTATGCCTGTCGACGGCGAAATTAAAGTTCTTTCTGTAGAAGATTTATAAGCCATTATGTTAAACGCTTTTTATGATGTAATGGTAAGCCATGGCCGCTGGAAACTTATTCCGGCTGGCCTTGGAACTACTTTGCTTATTGCTTTCTGCGCTATTTTAATTGGTTCTGTTTTAGGCTGTATTTTTGCTCTCTGTAAAATTTCAGAAAGAAAGACATTTAGAATTATCGCAGAAACCTACACAACCATTATCCGCGGCATTCCGATGGCAACTCAGCTTATGATTTTCTATTTCGTTGTGTTTTCTCCGCTGGGAGTAACAAATGCTGTTATGGTTGCAATTCTTGCCTTTGGAATTAACTCGGGCGCCTACTGTACAGAAATTTTCCGTTCAGGAATTCAGGGTGTGGACCGCGGACAAATGGAAGCCGGTCGTTCTTTGGGGCTTTCTAGAGCGCAGACTTTAAAGAAGATTATTCTTCCTCAGGCATTTAAAACAATGCTTCCGACTTATACAAGCGAATTTATTACTCTTATAAAAGAAACTTCGGTTGCAAGTTTTATTGCTGTAGTGGATCTTCAGAAGACTTGTGATAATATCCGCAATGCTACTTACAATGCCTGGATTCCGTTGCTTTCCTGTGCAGTAATTTATCTTTGCCTTACGGTGGGACTTACCAAACTCTTTGCATTTTGCGAAAAAAGGATGTCAAAAAGTGATAGAAGTAAATAATCTTAGTATTTCGTTTGGTAATCTTCATATATTGAAGGGAATCTCTACTAAAATTGAAAAGGGTGAAAAAGTTGTTATTATCGGGCCAAGTGGTTCTGGAAAATCAACCTTTTTGCGCTGCTTAAATCGTCTTGAAATTCCTGCACCGGGTTCTTCAATCACTTTTGAAGGAAAAAGTGTGACTGATAAAAATGCTGATATTAACTCTATTCGCCAAAAAATGAATATGGTGTTCCAGCATTTTAATCTTTTTCCACATCTTACCATTTTGCAGAATATAACTCTTGCGCCTCTTACATTAAAGATTCAGAAAAAAGAAGAAGCAGAAGCCTTTGCAATGCAGCTTTTGGAACGAATTGGGCTTGCAGATAAAGCTTATGCTTATCCATCTTCTTTAAGTGGCGGGCAGAAGCAGCGGATTGCGATTGTTCGTTCTCTCGCTATGAAACCGGATGTAATTCTTTTTGATGAACCTACAAGTGCTCTTGACCCGGAAATGGTTGGCGAAGTTTTGCAGCTCATGAAAGATCTTGCAGAGCAGGGGATGACCATGATTGTTGTAACTCACGAAATGGGATTTGCCCGTGAAGTTGCAAACCGCATACTTTTTATGAATGCTGGCGTTATCGAAGAAGAAGGAACCCCTGAAGAAATCTTTGATCATCCAAAGAGCCCAAGATTAAAACAGTTCTTGAATGCAGTTCTGTAAATTTATTCGAAGCTTTGACGGTTAAAAATAAAAGCCGGCTTTTTGCCGGCCTGTATGTGCAAGGTTCCTCGCAATGAGTTTTGTCTTGCATTCGTAATATGTTTCTGCTTCAAACCGCAGATAGGTTTTTTCCTATCGGTTTTAAGCCTCGATACGGCTCTAGTTTTTTGTCGGCTCCATTAATGCCTCCGTCATGTGTCGTAACAGGTTCCTAGGCTGTCCGTCTCACAATCATTATGTTACCACGGTTTCCTATTAATGCAAGAAAAAAATGCAAAAATTTTTAAAATTTTTGCATTTTTTTTATATTGCTAAATAATGAATTTATTTATTTCTGTAGTTACATGCTCAATCGAATCCTTGTTTTTATGGGTCTGTTCGTTTACATCAGAAACAGACTGAGTGATTTCCCTGATTTCATTTGAAATCTTATCCATATTTCCGGAGATTTCAAACGAAAGGGTAGAAAGCTTTTCTATTTCAGAAAGTACATCCTGACCGTCTTTGTTCATTTCTATAATTCCGCTTTTTACATCCTGCGAAAGGGAATTAATATCTCGGATTACAGTCAAAATCTGATTGCTTCCGGAAGTCTGTTCGTCCATTGCCGCTTTGATAACAGATTCCTGGGAAGAAACTTCTTGAGTGTTGTTAAAAATCTTTTCGAACTGTTCTTTAATTTCCTTTGAAAGTGTTGAGATTTCTGCAATCAAGTCTTTTAATCCGGTTAATGCTTCTGAAATCTTTTTACCCTGGTTAGTTGAATCTTCTGCCAGCTTTCGGATTTCACCTGAAACGACCGCAAAGCCTTTTCCGACTTCTCCGGCGTGAGAAGCTTCGATTGCCGCATTCATTGCTAAAAGGTTTGTCTGGCTTGCGATATTTGAAATAATGTTAGAAGCTTCCATAAGTCCGTCGGAATTTTCATAAATCCGGTTTGTAAGCTCTACAGTTCTTCTTACAACTTCGCGGCCCTTTTCTGCAGAATCGGTGAGTTCTTTTACCGAAATATCATTTTTTTCAAGGATATCGCTTACAGAGTGAATATTAGAGACCATTTGTTCAATTGCAGCTGAGCCCTGTGAAACACTCAAAGCCTGTTCTGC
>CAMHIV010000248.1 GCA_946185185.1 uncultured Treponema sp.
CGTACTTGTCCAGAGTTACGCGCAAATCCTTCTGCGTAAAATATGGATGGGCTTCTACCTGAATGAACTGAGGGGCAGTTTCCCATTTAGTCTCAAGCTCCGCAATGTATTTGCCTTCAAAATTGGAAATGCCGATTGAGCGCGCCTTTCCATCCCGCAATGCCTTTTCAAGCTGACGGTAGCCGCTCAGCCAATTTCCCGCCGGCTGATGGATGTAAAGCAAATCCACATAATCCACACCAAGACGTTCAAGAGTTTCGTCAACAGCGTTCGGATTTTCATATTCCGACGGCCAGAGCTTTGTAGAAAGAAAAACTTCGTTTCTTGCCACGCCGCTTTCCTTGATTCCCCGACCAACAGCGCGCTCGTTTACATAAGCGTTAGCTGTGTCTATAAGACGGTAGCCCATCTTAAGAGCCTCGCGGGTGCTCTTCTGTGCATCTGCCGGTGAAAGCATAAAAGTTCCAAGTCCTATTACAGGACAGTCAATACCGTTGTTTAATTTGATTGTCTGCATAATCATCCTCCTTACTTACCCAATCTAGCCAGCCAGTCCTGAACTGCTTTTTTAGCAGCACTTCTGTTAGTCTGTGCTACCTTTCCCTGAACGGCAAGGCCTTTTTCTACGGTTGCGCCTTTGCAGGTTGAACGGATGCGGCTTTCTGTTCCGGCAAGTCCGCTTCCTTCGTGGGTGCAGAAGGGAATGATTGTCTTTCCCTTCCAGTCGTGGGCTTCTAAGAACGTGTAAAGGGGCATTGGCATGTCTCCCCACCAGTTTGGATAGCCGATGTAGATTGTGTCGTATGCGCTGATGTCGATATCAGCTTTGAGGGCTGGGCGGGCTTTTTTGTTCTGCTCGTCTTTTGCAATCTGAGTCAGGCGGCTGTAGCTGTCGGTCGGATAAGGCTTTTGAGTTTCAAGTTCAAAAAGCTCTGAGCCTGTTTCTTCTGCAATGAACTTTGCGATGATTGAAGTATTTCCTTCTTTTATGTTTCCAACGTTATACTGTTCGCCTGCGAGCGAAAAATAAACTACCAGTGATTTTCCCATTTTAGTCTCCTTTGAGTTTGAAGTTTTGTTTTGTGCGAATAGCGAACCTGCAAGGCAAGCTGCTATTCCCAAGCCGATAAGTGTTTTTTTCAGATTCATCTGTCCCTCCGAAATAGTTTTTTTTCTGGGCGTTCCCGCCTGCCTCCGGCAGTCGGTCGGGCGTTCCGCAGTTCCCTAACGGTCAGCCGCTTCCCTCGCTTCGCTCAGTCCAGTGGCCTGCTTCGCAGCTGCTCCATGCCCTAACGCTCACTTGCATTATAAGCGACAAGTGTCTATTTTTCTATGGGCAATGAGAAATGTAATGCTGTTTAAACGACAGATTTGTGAGAAATGCCTATTAAGTGTGGGTAAAGAGGAGTAAAAGACTGTAGGAAAAAAGGGCTATTTTTTCTGCAGCAACTTTTCCAAAACTTTTTCGAGTTTTTTAATTATTTTTTTAACATTATATTATTTAGTAAAAAAATCATTCCAAAATGCTTCGACAAAATCATTCAAAGAATTGATTTGGGGAATTGTATAAAAGGTATTATCAGGAATTCCATTTATTTTCTGATAATGATGCGTTGCCAAATCATGACCATAAATATAAATGCAATTATTTTTATTCAAGACTATGCGGTTCCCGTTTGCTTCGTATGCTATTGTAAAAAGATTATCAATATTGATTTCGCCGATAATCCTTTCATTGTTTGTCCTGCCGAGGAATTCTGCTGTAAAATCTCCTAATCCAATGGAATCTTTATCGTTTGAAAAAAGTTCTATAATATTTTCAAAGTATCTGTTTGTGAATCCAAATAAATCAGTTACTTTACCAACAGATTTCTGGATTTTTCTATATTCCTCTGAAACCGCAGATATTATTTCTATGTCTGTGTTTCTTTCAAGAAAAAAGCCTTTTGATGCACCGTTTGATATGAAGAATTTCCCATTTTTCAATTTTGTTATAGAAATTTCATTTTCATTATACGTTGAAGAATTTTTACTAATATTCGGAAAAAAATCCATAAAAGTTTGACTTTGATTTTCAATCATCAGATTCTTACGATGAAAAGTTTTTATAAAATCCTCATATATTTTATCCATTTTTTCACCTCGGTACTTTTATGAGAAGAAAGAGTCCAATTATAACAGCTATGATACAAAGAAAAAAGTTAATAGGGAACAGCAATACTCCCGCAAGAATGAATAAAATTCCGAAACACTTTTTCCTGAGTATAAATATCGCAAGCAGAAATATGACCAAGCATACGATTATTAAAGTCATGATTACTTTTGGAACATCCTCTTGATTTCGCGAATTAAAGCATCCCCAGAATATTTTACTGTGAGCATAGATATTGTCGCTTTCTTTTTTGAATTACAACTTTGACAAAGAATTTGCAGATTAGTCATTGCATTTGTTCCTCCTAAATGCTGAGGAATTATATGGTCAACCGTGCAATCTCTCGTAGCTTCTGAAAAAGTTTTTCCGCACATTTTACAAACATAAGGAGGGGAATATCTTTTGAAATATTCATTTCTGTAACTGTTGCCAACAGCGTCGTTTACGGTATCTTGGTAACCGCCGAAGAGAAGTTCTTTGAGTCCCATTATTTACCTCCGAGTAAAATTGCAAATGCAACCTTAAAAATGGTTCCCACAATTCCACTTTTATGAACCTCATTCTTTAAAGTGTTTCCAATTTGTTTTCCAGTTTCGTTAAACTGTTTTTGCATTTCGCGTTGATATTTTTGTCGTTCTGCCGGTGTCATGGAGTTATACAAATCTCGCATTTCCTTATCCATAAAATCCTCCTAATTTTGTATCTTTACTGCAAGATCGTAAGACTTAAACAAACGAATAGTTTAGCAGTAAAGATTCGCACATTTGTGCTAACTTCTTTCTATGATAAGTACTATTAGCATAATAATCAAGTAATAAATGGTACATTTGTGCTATTTTTTTTATATATGTTGGATTTTTGGTTACGAGTTAAAGATAAATTAGATTTTCAGGACATGACACAGAGAGATTTAGCTGAAAAAATCAATGAAAGTTACAATACATTGCAATCGTGGATTAACAGAGACAGGCTTCCGAACGCTGAACAGGCTGTAACAATAGCAGATGCCTTGAATACATCTGTAGAATTTTTGGTAACTGGAAAATCAAGCAACAAGAAAAATGACCATTCAAAAACAATAAAACTGCTCGAAGAAGCTATAGAAAATTTACAAAGGGAAATTTGAAAAATGCCTTAGGTTATACGTCGGGGCAAGCCCTCCGTTTAGCTAATTGGAAATTATTGACGTTACGTTCGTTTCGCTCGCGTTAGGCTATGGAGCGGTGCGAAGCAGTCTGCGTTAGCAGACCGGCCGTAGGCAAGCCGCGGAACAGCCGACGGCCACTTGTGGCGGGAACGCCCTGTTATTCCTTCTGCTCCTCAGGATTGAGCATTTTAATAACTTTTGCAGGCACTCCACCGACTACCGCAAAATCCGGAACGTCTTTTGTGACCACAGCTCCTGCCGCAACCACTG
>CAMHIV010000249.1 GCA_946185185.1 uncultured Treponema sp.
CAGATAATTATGGAAGAAGAAATCTGCGACAAATCAAAAACGCAGATTATCTGCAGACAATAAAGAAACAGGAGAAGTAGAATGGCAATTACAGTAAATCTTCGTTACACAGGAAAAAAGGGTGCGGCTCAGGCCTTTGCACGCGAAATGATTTCCAGCGGAACTGTTGAAAAAATTCGTGCAGAGAAAGGAAATCTTCGCTAAGATTTTCATATCCAATGGTTGCGCTAACGTTCAATTCCATGGCAGCAGTTTTAACCTGCTCTTTTGTTGTAAATCTTCCTTCCTTAATTCCCTTTTGCAAAGCATTTATTTTGACACCTAAAGACATAAGACTCATAGCAGCCTCCTTCATTTAATCAACACCAACACTATAACATCTAAAGTTCTCATAAAATGAGAACTGCATGGCAAGTCCAGCGATTACATTACACTGCAACATTTTTCATCCACCTTTTGCTTTTCAAAAGCCATACACTTATGATTAAGCGTACATATTCTTCCAGCGACAAAATCAGATACACCCACCAGATTGGAAGCTTAAAATAATATGCCGAAAGAAAGCCCATTGGAACTCCGAAGGCCCAGGGACCAATAGTATTGATAAGGGTCATAAACTTTGTCTGTCCGCCACTTTGAAGTACTCCGCCACCTACAACCATATTAAACACTTTTGCCGTAAATACGAGTGCAAATGCAATAAGTATTTTAATTGTAATCTTTCTTGTTTCCGGTGCAACATTAAAAAGCTTTACATATAAGGGACTGATTGCACAGACAATAATTCCAATCAGAATTCCTGCCACAACAGTAAGCTTTACAAAATCAATTGCCTGAGAATAAGCCTTTTCGTTTTCATCAGCTCCAAGACTGTTTCCAACAATGATTCCGGCAGCACTTGAAACACCACACAAAGCACCAATTGCAATACCCTGAATCGGGTACATAAGAGTCATTGCGGCGCATGCTTCGGTTCCAAGATGGCCGTAAATCACAGCGTAAACATTTTCTCCAAGAGACCACAAAAACTCTCCAATCAGAATGGGCATTAAAATTGCAACGGCATTTTTGTAAAACTCTTTTGAAAAATGTGCGGTTGGTTTAAGAAAGAGATTCTGCTTTTTCTTTTCGCGTATAAACAATGTTAATACAATCATCATTTCCACAACTTGAGAAATTACTGTAGCAAGAGCAGCACCTACTTCTTCAAGACGTGGAAAAATCAAAATACCATAAATCAAAAACCAGTTCATTACAGTATTTGTGATGATTGCGATAATTCCAGCTACGGCGGGAAGTTTTGCCTTGTTCATATTCCGTAACAAAGTTGAAATGAACATTGTAATTACACTGGCTGAATAACCCGGTGTACGGTAAATCAGATAAGATGCTGCCTTTACAACTGTCTTTTTATCGTTTGAATAAAGCGACATTACCTGATCAGGAAGGCACACAGAAAGCAGAGAAAAAATCACAACGAGAATAAGAGAAAGATACATTGGCAGATAAAAACTGTCTCTTACGCCCTTTTCGTTTTTTGCTCCAAAATACTGAGAAATAAGAATACCCGCTGCCGTAACTATCGCTGCAAGTGTTACGCTGAACAGAGAAGTAAACTTTCCGGCAAGCCCAATTCCGGCTATACATTCACTTCCAAGAGAACCAATCATTATCTGATCAATTAACGAAAGTGAAGACTGCATAAGGCACTGAACCGTTACAGGAAGTGCAATTTCAATTAGTTTTTGCTTAAACTCTTTATCCATGATATTGACAGAATACAACTGTTTGAGTGTATAATCTTGCTTAATAAACTTGAGTTTTTAACACAATACTACTGTTATTAGGATTTTAATGATTTCTAGCTTCGAGAAAATACATCAGACAATCAGCCACGGAAAAAAGACTTTCCCTTTCAGTATCTATCATGTGCTGATTCCGGACTGGATGAAAAAGTATCCCTTCCACTGGCACGACGAATTTGAAATGATTTACATTTTAAAGGGCCAGGGCATATTTTCTGTAAACGGCTTTAAGAATGTGTGCCAGGCAGGCGATCTGATTATTGTTCCACCAGGTTCTATTCATTCAATAGACCAGAATCAAAATGACTTTGTTGAATATTTTAATATCATTTTTTCCCTTTCCCTTCTGGAAGAAAATCCTGAATCTCACTGCTTTAGAAATTACCTGAGCCAGCTTTCAGAAAACGATTGCATGAAAGAATTATTTTTAAGAAGTGACTCCCCTGTCTGCAAAAGGCTTTCTCCCCTTGTCTGTGATTTAATTTCCTATGGGCATGCAGAATATTCAGGTTATGAAATGATTATTAAAGCAAGGCTCTTTGAAATTATTTACATTTTGTATAACGAAAATCTGAATGATAAAAAATCAAGCCCTCAGAATCAGAGGGAAAAAGAAAATGCCTTACGGCTTAGAAAAATTCTGTCTTACATGAAGGAACACTTTGCAGAAAAAATCACAATTGAAGAAGTTAGTGAAATCACCTCTCTTTCCGAAAGCCGTTTTATGACCTTCTTCAAAAATCAGACTGGCACAAGCTTTATAAAATATCTGAATGATTACCGTCTGGAATCCGCCGCAGAACAATTACTGCAAACCCGAAAATCAGTTACCCAGATTGCCTTGGAAAACGGGTTTGAAAATATTTCATATTTTGTGCGCGCTTTCAAATCAAAATACAACTGTACGCCACACGAGTATAGAAAATCTAAAAATCAACTTCAGCCTATTGAATAGATGCCTTGTGTTTGCAGATAACTTAATACTTTATTCCAAAATGGTCCAAAGTTACTTTCATTGCATCCTGTCCTGAGCGCAGTAATTTATATTCGGATTAATAACAGTGGCTGTCAGCTGCTTGCGGGACTTACCCGCATTAAAACTTTTTACCGCAGCCTACTGAATTTACAGAAAGGACTTCTCAGTCTCTATTTCGCACAGGCGAATTATATTATAAACCTCTTACATTATAAACGAAGCAATCTTTTGTCTGACATTTTACTGAATAACTGGGAATATTGCCCTTTACTGTTAGCGGAGTGCCACAAAACGGACATTTTTTATCAGTTTTCCCAAAGTGATTCAAATCATCCTCTACAATTTTACCAACTTTAATTACTGTTTGAATATCCATACAATATCCTCCTTATTGCACTGGCCGACCTTCCGAAAACGGAAGGTGATACAACTATATTTTATTAGAATCTTGTACAGACCTTCGGCTTACTCCTTACTGTAATCTTTGATTACCTTACCATTTTTGTCAACCAAAACATATCTGCTTCTAATTCTTTTTCTTCTTGATTCGGGATAATCACCAAAACGTTTTCTGTATTCTCTTTCATCTTCCGCAACTAGTTCATCCACTTCATTTTCATCATAGGTAGCGATTTTACCATCAAAGTTTGTATCTCCTAAATCTTCATCCCAGTATTCTGCCATAACATTCCTCCTTCTTTAACTATAGCACTCTTTTTGAAATCAATATAGGTCAAATGAGAGCGTAAAACAACACAGAAAAAGGAATGCTCAAAC
>CAMHIV010000250.1 GCA_946185185.1 uncultured Treponema sp.
TGAAGAATTCAAAGAAAACGAAACCCGCTCAGCTCCAAGTTTCTGCTATATTCTGGATGATGTTGTAAACTGCATTCAGTAGTAATAGCAAAAACTTGAAAAAGTTGAACGATTTGCTCATTTTTGAGGTGCATTTTTTTAGCTGTTTTAAATGTTTTTTTAAGAAGTAAAAATTATTTGTTACTCTTCGGTTTTACCGGCTCCGATAATAAAGTTTTTCCAGGTGTCTTTTTCTCCGTTCATGTTGAAGTCAATTGTATTTCCATTTGCATCAACGTTGCCGGAATAGGTAAGTGTTCCATGCGGGAGTGCACCCATTTGGCTGCGTACCCATGTGAACTTTTCAAGTTTGTTGTTCTTTATGTTTATATTATTCGGGTCATAGTCCGGGAACTTTGAATAAAGAACATGCTTGTCATTATCCTGTGCATCTGGAGCGAGTATTGTGTTGTTCGTAAAATTTACTGTGTAAGCCGGGTAGTTATTTTCCTTATTTCCGTAGCGGCCCAGAGAAAGAACGTGGGTGTGCTGCCAGCCGCTGTCTTTGTTTTCTATAAAATCCATGCTTGTATCATCTTCGGATGTTCCAGCAGAAATATTGTAGTTAATTTTGTTTCCGCTGATTGTTATGTCGCTGCTTACATCAGGATTATTGAACATTACGCTTAAGCGTTTTTTCAATGTAATTGTGTTGTTCCGAACGTCAAAAGTTGCACTTGCAATGCTGCCAATGTGTCCGTGCATTGTAACGGTATTGTTGCGTAACCTGCCTGCCATGTAAGCAAGTCCGCCTGCAGAACATGTTCCGTCTGCTTCATCTGTTACGATGTTGTTGTCATAAGCAGCTTTGCCCTGGAAAATTGAACCGCATGTAGCAGGGGTTCCGTCAGCACCTTTAATAATTTTGATTGTATTGTCGTGAATCCATGCGTATCTGCTTGCTTCAAATACGTAGCTGTTGTTCCAGTGCTGGCAGATGTCAAAAGTATTGTTTCTCACTACAAGACCGTAAACATTTCCTTCTGAGTCAACAAAATCTCCGGATTTTCTATTTGTATCAACATCAAAATTTCCTGTTGTCATAAGCTTTGATGGGAAATCTGCAATTACATGGTTGTTTTCAAACAGAACGTCGCGGATGTTGAATGAAACGGCGTATGCCATTGTAAAGCACATTGTTCTGCTAGAAGCATTTGAACTCATCGGGTGCATTTCGTTTCCGCGGATTGTTACGCGGTGAACGTAGCATTCTGGTTTCTGTGCTTGTGGATGTCCTGTAGTGAAAATACCTCCGCTTTCATCGTGGCAGTTGTGGTACATAATGTTTCCTTCCAGGAGAATATCTTCCGTTCCGCCGATTTCCTTTTCTGCGTCACCGTTTCCCCAGAAGTCAAATACACCGTAACATGCCCCGCGTTCAACACCAGACATGTTTACAAGAAGGTTGTTTTTAATAGTTGCGTTCTTAACGCCTGAATAGACTGTAACGCTTGTAAACTGGCGGTCAAGGTTTCCATCATCTTTATGGCAGTTTTCATCAACGTAAATTTCACAGCCTTCAATTGTTATGTCCTGAATTGCATTTGCTTCATCTGTAAGTCCCTGAAGGTCTCCTGCAATATATACCATTCGTTCTGTTGTGTGCGAAACGCGTTTTGTCTTGCGGCATTCCATTGTAATTCCGCGCATGTAGAAGTGCGAGCAGTCCCAGATGGAAAACTGTGCTTCGCCGTAGCTTCCGCCGTTATCTGTGTAGAGTACGGTACGTTTTGAAGCATCTTTTGAGCGGGCATGTGTTTCCCAGCCGTAAGAATTCTTTGTGCGTGTGATTTTGTTTTCATCGATTGCAGAAAGGTCGGAGGTAAGGATGTCTGTGTCGCCGATAAAGTTAAGGTATGAAACAACAGGACCGAAAGAACTTCCCATTCGGTATTCACCTGCCGGGAAGTAGATTGTAACGCGCTGTTCTGGATGTTCATCATACCAGTCGTAGATAACGTTCATTGCGTCTTCAAAGCGTGCAACGTCGTCATTGTCTGTGTAGTCTGCATTTTTTGAGCGGTCATTAATCTGTGTGCAGTGACCGGCTCCAAGCTGCCTTATGTTAATTCCTGGAACAGATTCTGCCATGCCATCTCCGTCTACATCACATTCAATGTTTCCCGGGATATAGGCCATAATCTGTCCTGTAGAAGTTCTGTGGTCAAGATATTTGTAGTAGTGCGGTCGGGAGCGCTTATTAATGTATGTTTCTCGTGATTGTGTTGAATATGTTGCGGCCCCGCCGTCTCCGGCTGCATAGTAGCCGCGGGTTTTTACTGTAACTCCGTTGTATGAATCTGTTGTTGAGTTATGGTAAATGATATCGCATTCTTCCATCTCTTTTACGGTGTCAAACCATACAACATCGCTTGAAGTTTTTTCTTCAACTGCAACAGTTCCGCTAAGAATTGATTCTTCAAATTTTTTGTTGTAAAGGTAACCGTAAATTTCCCAGTGCGCTCCGACTCGTCTTATTGTAAACCAGTGAACACCTTCTCCGTCACGGAGATTGTTTTTTACTACGGCAGAATTCTGAATCATCAGGCGGTCTAATGCACCCACGTTATTTTCTATCAGGTTGCCGTCGCCTTTAAGCTGATAAATGCTTCCAACTGCAAAAATTCCGTTTGTGTTATCACCAGGATTTGAATAATATGTTTTTCCATCTAAATTACCGTCAATTAGATATGTTTCATAAGATTCAGGAGTCATCATCCTGCACCATACGAAATCATTAGGTTTGTCCGGCACAGCTTCCAGCTCAATTTCTGTTGTAGTCGTATCAGAAGGCTTTGCTTTTACGGCAAGTTTTTCTTTTGGAGTTGTGGCTACACTCTTTGTTTCAGAAACTCTTCCTGTTGACTGAACTGCTGTAACGGAAAATGTATATTCGCAGTCGTTTTCAAGGTTATAAAGCGACTTGTAGTAATAATCTTTAGGGTTTTCAACAGTTACAGTAATTGCATCTGCTTCCGGTTCAGAAGTTTTGCGGTATGAAATACTATATTTTGTTGATTCGTAGATTGCAGAATCCCAGACAAGCATTGCGCTTTCTTTTCCTTCAATTACACGAAGGTTTGTTACAGTTTCCGGCTCCTGAGGAGAAGGTTTTGAATAGGCATAGAGCAGGACTGCTTTTGAAACGTCCGTTTCTATAACACAGGAACTGATAAAAAATAAAGAAAATGCCGCAGAGATTGCAGTAAGAACGAGATTTGTTTTTTTCATTTAACTCCTCCAAGAGTGATTCTATGTAAAAATAGACTTATTTAGTAGTATAGCATTATACGTCAATTATTCCATAATATTTCATAAAAAAGTATAAAATTGGACATTATTGTGTTATTTTTTAACAGAATACTATTAGTTTTAAATTATTTTTATTCTTGAAGGATGATCTTTTCTAAGTATAATTGAGCTTGAATTCACTTATTTTTTAGGAGAATATATGACCGTAAAACAAAGAGCTGAAAAAGGGAAAGAATATTTTACAAAAGTACAGCAATCTAAT
>CAMHIV010000251.1 GCA_946185185.1 uncultured Treponema sp.
AAATATTGTCATTCTTAAAACTGATTTTTTCTCCTTCTTCAATAAAAACGAAAGCGATTTGTTTGAACTCAAAATCTCGTGTGCTCATCATAACCTTACTCCATTAAAATCCGCCACAATAAGCTTTTGATGTAAGAGGTCTGTCACAAAAATCATTGTAGATGCAGTGGTGGCATTTTTCGGGTGATTGAGGTTCGTAATTTGATGGAGAAAAAGACTGCATGGCAACATTTGTTGATTTAAACTTTTCAAACATTTCTGCATTTTCTTCGGGAAGCAAAACAGGATACACTTTGTTGTTATCACTGGAATAAAAACGCATTGACTTTACCGTGTAGCCCATTTCTCTTAAACACAAACATTGAGCATAGAGTTGAAAAATATAGCCATCATAAATTGTGTCGATGTGTTTTTTGCGTTCAGTTAAAAGTCCTTTTTCTGTATCGAACAAATCTATTTTGCCGCATAGGTTGTACTCGCTGGAATAAATGTCCATTCCCTGCAAAATGTTTTTGTGAGTTGAATAACGCTGTTCGTCTATTGCAGAATGTGCTGCCTTTCCGTCTAACTGCGCGCTTCCGTAATACATGCGCTCAGAAAGTTCCCCATAAAGCTGATGATAGTAAATGGAAAGGGGACAGAAAATAAAATCATTAAGGTAGCTGATTTTCAGGTAAAGTTCCATCTTTGTCCTTTTATTTTCCCCTGCTTTTCTTTTTTATATCCTTCTCTACAGTTTTAAGTGATTCCAAATAATCTTTTTCAACAGGAGAGAGAGTTAAGACCTGGTATTTTCTGTATTCTTCCGTTGCTTTTTTCATCGCCTGTTCATGACTTATTTTTCCTGCGCCGTCAAGCAATTTTCTGTTGCCGGATGAAAGAACTGAATCAAGCTGCTCAACATAATCACTCATGTACATCGGTCGGTGTTCGATTGCATTGATTTCGGCAATGTCAAAATAACCCGATACAAGATTATTAAGAATTTTCAGTTCTAGTTCGGAAAGATAATTTTTTGCAATCTTTACATCTTTTATAGACGGAAGCTCACCTTCAAAACTTGTCAAGCCCATAAATGGCTTTTGAGAATCCGCCCTTTCATAAATTACTTCTGCCGCCGTATGACCATGCGCCGCAAAATGCAGTTTGTTCTGAACAATCTTGAAAAACTGAATTGATTCATCGCTCTTTGGATTATAATCGACGCTGGTAGCATACAAATCGAGCACTTGCCGGTACAAAACTTTTTCAGAAGAACGGATATCACGAATTCGGTCAAGAAGCTCCTTCCAGTAATTTCCGCCGCCGTTTCCTTTAAGCCGCTCATCATCCAAAGCAAAGCCTTTCTTTATGTATTCCTTTAGAACTGAATTTGCCCAGATACGGAATTGAGTTCCTCTTTTAGACTTTACGCGATAGCCAACAGAAATGATTACATCAAGATTGTAATAATCAACCTGATATGTCTTTCCGTCTGATGCAGTTGTTGCAAAATTTGCAACAACTGAGCTGGCATTAAGCTCTCCCTCCTCAAACACATTTTTTATGTGCCTTGAAACAGTAGATTTGTCGCGTTGAAAAAGCTCTGCCATCTGGTCAAGAGACAGCCATACCGTTTCATCCTGAAGATTCACAGACAGTTTTGTCTTTCCGTCTTCTGTCTGGTAAATATAGATTTCCCCTTTATTCTGCATATTTCTTCTCCTGCGCAAACTTGAACCAGTCAGCATTAGAAATCTTCATATCGAATTTCTTCAATTCCTTTTCACTTGCAGCATCGAATCGCTTAAGCAAGCTTAATCCTTTCAGGGCAATATGATAAGCACCGTTTGCGTCTGCATCAACAGGAAGTTTTGCATTCTCTCCTTTTTTGAATTCTTCACGTGAATCAAAGAAGGTGCCGTCATCTGCCATAACAGGCGAGATGATATAATCTTCACCAGTTCGAGCATTAGAATTTCGCATCTGCAAAATCAACTTAAAATTATAAAGAAGCCCATCCCAGAAATCTGCAAGTTCTTTTGAAGGCTTTGCTCCGTCTTTTAAATCCGCGCCAATTTCCATAATTGAATCAATAAGATTATTTCCCGACGCATATTCAAGTCTGGCATTTTCAAACAGAGTCTTTAATTTTTCAGTAGGCAGAACATCTTCATAAGATTTTGTTTTGGAGATGTAAACAATTCTCTTGTCTTTGGAATAGACAGACCATCTTGTTTGCTTCATTTCTTCCTTTCCTTTGCCATCAAAATTCTTATAGTCGAATGTGAACACAAAAGAGCCGGTTGCATCATCAAAATGAATATCATCAAACTTGCTGAAAAACGCGCGTTTTTTATGAACATTAGTCAAATCCTTAAAGTTCATCATGCTCACAAATCCCGTTTTTGGGTCGATTTTAGAAGTATAGCCCGCTGGTACATAAAAAAGCATTCCTGATTGCTTTCCCAGTTTTTGAAAACTTTCAAACTGTCCCGCAAGCTGATAGCCATTTAAGACTCCTCCCGGCTCACTCAAGCCTCTGTCTTTAAAGACAAGATAATTCAGCTTATCAATAAGCATGTGTTCAAACTTCTGATAAACCTGCTTTTCCACATGGAAGCGGCCACGCTTAAAGCCAAAGTTCAAGTCTTCCATAACGACAATGGCATTGTATTCAACCATGAGTTTTGTAAGCTGATGAATTACAGCAGAAAGATAACCCTCTTTTAGTTCCGCAATTTTACCGATTTCCTGCCAGCTTTTTCTTGCGACATCACGCTCCTTTTCTCTTTGATCAAGTTTTTCGTGATAGTTTACTTTTACGGTCTGGCCATTTTGCTCTCGTTCAACATCGTTAAAAGTAAACTGCTTAATTATTTCTCCTTTCTGATTTATGAGTGAAAGATAAATAAGATGGCGTTCACCACGGTCAAGGCCAATGATGTTTACATCCGGGTTGTTTTTAAGGAATCTGCGGACATTTTCGTTTATAGAATAAGAATTGCCGGAAGCCTTAAAGTTGATTGTCAGCGGAACATGGAAAAGAAATTTCGGCTCGGTGTAGTGCCGGTCTTTTATGATTTCGTGACTGGCTTGTTTTATGACAACCTTATGAGACTCTTTGTATTCGGAGGCTTCTTTTGAAAGATTGTCCAGTTTGCCATTTGCATTCCGATAAATTTCATCATGTATTTTTTCGGGAATCGGCTCTCCGTCCTTTGTTATTCTGTTTACAAGATAAGAACCTTTCACATGAACAACAGGCTCTTTTATTCCTGCAGGGCGGTAGAAAAGTTCAGCTTCGCCATTCAGTTTAAGTACAACGTCTTTAAGATTTTCCTCGCTGAAAAGATTTTTCCAGTAAAGCGTGTGCATGTTGGGCATTCCGCTTGCCCCTGGCGCAAAATCCTTGTTGTAGATCTGGAAGAGGTAGAGTTTGCCTTCTGAAACCATTTGCGAAATAAAAGTTGATTTTACATGCATGAATCTTATTTGATACGCTTGAGAATTTATATCATCCGTAAATTCCAGAAATGATGAATAATCTTTTGA
>CAMHIV010000252.1 GCA_946185185.1 uncultured Treponema sp.
CTAGAGAAGCCTGAACGGACTGATTGTAAACTGTAACATTATTCCAGGTATTTTTCCATGAACGCACTTTATTACGATCCTTTTCTTGAACAGGTTATAGACTACGTTGGCGGTGTAAAAGACATTCAGAAAGGTGTATTAAGACCTGTAATTCCGCTGGACCGTATTTTTGAAGAAGATCCAGTACGAATGCTCCGTGCAATAAAGTATTCAGCAAAGACAAGTGCAAAAATGTCTTTTAAAATGCGGCGTAAAATTAGAAAAAGTTCAAGTCTTTTAGCGCAGGTAAGTCCTTCGCGTTTAACAGAAGAGCTTTTAAAAATTATAAACAGCGGCAATGCCTCAACAATTATTGCAGAAGCTCTTGATACCGATCTGTATATGGCTTTGCAGCCTGCCGCAACAGGAATGATGTACGAAAACCGTCGTTTTGAAGCTTCTTACATGAAAAATATGCAGCTTCTTGATAAGCTCATTAAAAATAATCCGGATGCAAGACTTGGAGAAAAACTTGTTTACCTTGTAAAAGATTTTATTCTGGGGCTTACAGACTGGAAAAAAGAACTAGAAGCTCATACTCCAAGTGCAGAACTTTATGCAAAAACCTGGCGTGAATGCAGAAATTTTATACTCCCTATGAATCCGCAGCGAACAGAACTTGAATTCGCAATCAGAACAGTTCTAAAAGAGATGGGAGTTCCTGTAAAAGCAAAGAAGAAAAAGCCTGCACGGGCATTAGAAAAGATAGCAGAATAATTACTCTGTACCGGTAATCTTATCGATGATGATGCTTACTTCTTCGATAAGAATTCCGGTATAGCTTTCAATCTTATCGATGATAAATCTTTGAAGTTTGTGAATCTTTCCTGTTAATTGAGTTCCAAAAGGAACATCGATTAAAATAATGATTTTGTAACCGCGTTTATCTGTTTTGATTGTAATTTTCTTTACTTTAACCGCGCTTTCACATTCATAAACACAGTGCATAATCATCTGAGTTAAAGCCGCTTCTGAAATTTCAATTCTGCCTTTTTTTGAAAATTCCGGCTGAACAATTGATTTTTCAAACATTTTTCCGTCGGCAGCACCTTTTTTGAAAAGTCTTTTGTTACGGAAAAATAGCTTTATCGAATTCGAAAAAATCTGAGGATAACTGCGCTTTATTTCAATCGAAGGAACAGGAATTACATGCTTTCCTTCAACCTGTCGGGACTTAATTGCCTTTTCAATTTCTTCCCGGGAAGCAATTTCTTCGATGTGAATTATTTTTTGAGGCTGTGGAAGCTGAAGTCTTGTGGCAATTTTCATTACCATTTTTTCGGAAGTACCCAAAATCAAAAGTTTTTTAATTCTTGCTTTTTTCCAGGCCTTTGCAACTTCATCGCGGTGTTCCTTGTCGTCAAAAAGGGCAACACGAACAGCACCCATGTAAGTTTTTTCCCGCTTTGCAGAATGACCTGCAAGAATTTTGTCATTCTGAATCAAAAGGCCGTCGTCAATAATTGAATCAATTCCGTATTTTTCAGCAAGAATTTTTGAGCGAAAACTTTTTCCCGTACCGCTTTCGCCTACAAGGGCATAAACAGTAATTGGTTTGAGAGCTGCAAAAATGTCATCGAAAAAGTTTTCCATAACATTCATTATATAACATTTTTTGTTTTATTACATAGAAACTTTTACTTTAAACCTAAAAACTTCTGAAAATTTTCTGGAAGCGGTGCGGTAATTTTTTCAGGTAGATTAAGCGGATTGTCTTTTGGAAAAATCAGGGTTTCTGCATGCAAAAAATATTCCGTAAAGGGGATTTTTTTTCCGCCATATGCAGTATCTCCCAAAAGTGGATAATTGTGAAATGCGCTTTGAGCCCGAATCTGATGTGTTCGTCCAGTCTCAATTTTAAACTGCGCATGAGTAAATTCTGTGCTTTGCCAGCGCCCGTAAGAAAGAGGAATTGCTTCTGTTATTGCAGTTTTTGATTCATTTGCATTAAGTCCAACCTTTACAGTCTGAAAGCTTTCTTCCTTGTCGTATTTTTTCAAAAGTGAATCTTCCCAGCGTTCAGAAGAGAGTAGTTTTCCCTGGATAATTCCTGAATAGATTTTTTTAATATTGTGCGTTGCAATATTTTCGGAAAACCATCTTGCGCCTTTAAGACTCAAAGAAAAGCAGAGAAGGCCGGTTGTTTTCCGGTCAAGCCGATGAAGAGGCCCTGTTTTGAATGAAAGTGACTCTGTTTTTAATGTTTCTTCGTAATATTTTTGAACGATTTTGTTAAGAGAATCTTTATCCCCCTGGACGGTTTTGTCGTATGGTTTATTGACTACAAGAATGTGTTCATTTTGAAAAACAATGTCCAGCGGAATATTTGTAAAAGTACTGATATTCTTTATTGGTTCAGAACCAGTTGATTCAAATAAAAAAGCTGCAATGCTGATTTTATCGCCCTGAAAAATATGTGCTTCTGCCGAAGTTTTTGAATCATTTACTTTTATCAGCCCTTTACGAATAGCCTTATACAGAGAAGAAAGAGAATCTTTTGGAATAATAGTTCGTATTATTCGGTCTAGTCTTCTGTCATTGTCATCTGGACCGGCAGTAAAAGTTTTAAATTCCATGAATATATTATACAGTTTTAGTGTAGAGGGAGCAAATATTTGTATCTTTATAAATGTTAACTGGAAAAAAATCAAAGAAAATGATATAATTCAATTTATGTTTAGTTTAATCGGAGGCCAGTTAAAGGCACTGCTTTTTAATCCTGTATTTTTAGCCTGCATTTCAAGTTGGTTTTGTGCGCAGTTTATCAAAACCGTTATTGCAGTGCTTTACGGACGAATTCATTCTTTGTGTGAGCTCTTAGAAAGTCTGATATGGAAAACGGGCGGGCTTCCTTCCAGCCATTCTGCACTTGTTGCATCTCTTGCAACAGTAATTGCGTTCAGAAATGGACTTGATTCTGATATTTTTATCCTTGCATTCTGTTTTTTCATGGTTACGGTTCGCGATGCAGTTGGTGTGCGTCGTTCCAGTGGAATTCAGGCTAAAAAAATCAACGAAATTGGAAAACAGTTAAAAAACAAAGAACTTCTAGAGTATACATCAATAAAAGAAGTTAATGGTCATACTCCTTTTGAAGTAACAATTGGTTGTCTTCTTGGAGTTTTTATAGGTTTTGCGTTTTCGCTGTTCTAAAAAATGAACTCAATCAAAAAAATTGTATTTCCCGCATTTATAATCGCAGTTTCTCTTTTCTGTACCGCATTTTTCAGAGTTATTCCAGCTTCAAAACTCTGGAATGGCTATTCGGTGATGTATGTACAGAAGGATGCAGATCAGAATAAGGTTTATAAAGCTTTGTACGAAAGTGGAATTAATAATTTCATTTCGCTTTTTAATCAGAAAATACCGCTTGCAAATTCAATTTTTTCTGCAGAATACGCCTTAAGCACTCTTTCTTTTTCAAATTATCTTGAAGAAAGAAAGGGCTATTTTTTTGATTCATCGAAACAGTTTTTTGT
>CAMHIV010000253.1 GCA_946185185.1 uncultured Treponema sp.
ACAACGATCCTGCAAATTTCGTTCAATATCAAAAACAGGGAATGAACGATATTTTAGTAAAGCCGTTTAAAAAAGACGATGTTCACAATATGATAGACAAGTGGAGCACCGTATTAAATCTTCCTTCTGCAACGCAAATTGCCTATGTAGATACTAAGATGCTTACAAATAACGAGCTTTGGGATTCTGCAGATTTTGAAGACACAATAGGAAACGATATCGACCTTGGAAAACAGATTCTTATGGACTATTTCGACCAGACAAGGCACTTCCTTACAGCAGCCCACGATCTTTTGGAAAATAAAGATTTTGAAGAGCTTCACCGGATTGCACACACATTAAAGGGAAGTTCTTCTGCAATTTCTGCAAACAAACTGACAAATATTGCTGCAAATTTGAGCGCTGCAACCAAGAAAAAAGATACAGAAGAATTCCGAAAGAATCTTGATGACTTTGAAGAATATTTTGAACTTTTAGAGCTGGCAACAAATAAATGGCGCCATCTGACCCCTATGTAATTAAAAATGGAGAAAACAAATGATAAAAACAAATTATCATACGCACACAGATTTCTGCGACGGAAACAATACAGCAGAAGAACTTGTTATTGAAGCAATAGAACGCAAATTTGACATTCTAGGATTTTCAAGCCACAGCATGTATCCATTTTCGGGCTCGTGGCACATTCAGGCAAAAAACTTTGACGATTATGTAAAAGAAATTCGGAGCCTGCAGAAAAAATACGAAGGCCGCATAAAAATTCTCTGTGGCTTTGAAGCAGACTACATTCCACTGATAACAAAGCCGGACTTTGACGCATACAAAAAATTTCAGCCGGATTACCTTATTGGTTCGGTTCATTATATCTTTACAAAAAAAGGCAGACTTGCTGTAGATTATGGCGCCGAACAATTGAAAGAAAAGATTTCTGCGCTATACGATGGAAATGCAAAAAAAATGACTCAGGAATATTTTGCCCTTGAACGAAAAATGCTTCAGGAAGGCAGATTTACAATAATTGGTCACGCCGATTTAGTTCGAAAAAACAACGCAAAACTGAATATGTTCAATGAAAAATCACACTGGTACAGAAATGAAATACGAAAAACCGCCGATGCAATCCAAAAAGCAGGTGTAATTGCAGAAATAAACACAGGTGCAATCGCCCGGGGAACAATGGACGACACATACCCTTCCGAAGAATTTCTATGGCTTTTAAACAAACGAAATGTACCGGTAATTATTTCTTCGGACTGCCATAACAAAGAATACCTTGATGCAGCTTTTGACAGAGCCTTGTACGCCGCAAAAAACGCAGGTTACCGGGAAATTGCTTTTATATCAGAAGAAAAAAAAGTGGTGTTCCAGCCAATAAACTAAAACACCACTTATTACGGAAACCTTAAAAAACTAGCGGTTTCGGCGTTCTGCCTGAGCCGCGCAGTTTACGCACAAGAATGCGTATGGTAAAGCTTCAAGACGAGCCTGAGGGATTTCTTTCCCGCAGCTGAGACAGATTCCGTACTTTCCTGTACGGATTCTTTCCAAAGCAGCCTCTATCTGCTTTAAGCGGAGAGAATTCTGTGCTCCAAGTGCATCAAGCATAGTTCTGTCTATTACATCAGAAGCAACATCTGCTTCATCCCCTGATTCTATAGGTTTTACAAGATTTTTCATTTCGTCAGATTGTTCTGCAAGAGACCTTAAAATTTCTTCCCGCTGCTCAATCAATTTTTCTTTTACTTCTGATACAAATTTATCATCCATAAGGTTGCTCCTTCCTTTGCCAACATTTCGATTTTTAACTGCTGACTTGTTTTTTTTACTTGTACATACTAATATAAGTATAAAGTAGCAAAAAAACAACTTTTTTTGAATTTTTCTATTAAAATTCTTTTTCGTGGAGGAATCGTGGCTAAAGAAGAAGCTATTGAAGTTGAAGGAATCGTAAAAGAAGCATTGCCAAATACAATGTTTCGTGTTGAACTGCAGAATGGGCACATGATTATGGCTCATCTTTCCGGCAAAATGCGCAAGCATTACATCAGAATCGTTCCGGGAGACAGCGTTAAGGTCGCACTTTCACCTTACGACCTTGATAAAGGCCGAATTATTTTCCGCCAGCGCTAAAATTCTTCAAATTCCGGAGTGAATTAATTGCTCCGGAAAATCCATTTATCATCAAGCCTAGACAAATAATAGGCCCAACCGGAATAATCCAAAAAAATAATTTCAAAAGAAATAATCCTGCAAAAATCTGCAAAACATTCAAAATAAAATTAATAAACAAATCAAAACGTGTATAAGTTTTTTTGTAATTTCTGTCCGAATAAGAAGACTTATAATATCTGTGTTCGTTAAAATCCGTATTCTGTGCACCTGAATTAAACCACTGCCAGAAAGCATCTTCTCCCTGATATGAATTATAAGTGCCGTAAGAACGATTCTGATATGCGTTTGCCGAATCATAAGATGAATAAGAGGATGAGCCGAATCTATCGTATTCCGATCGTTTTTTTTCATCGCCAAGAGTATCGTAGGCTTCTGTAATCTGTTTGAATTTTTCTTCCGCTTCTTTATTTCCAGGATTGCGGTCAGGATGATATTTGAATGCAAGATTCCTGTATGCTTTTTTTATTTCTTCCGCAGAAGCACCTTTTTGAACGCCAAGAATTTCGTAATAATCTTTCACTAAAGTCCTCTCTTAAAAAATAATAAATTATGGGACAAGTTACAAGAAAAAAAACAACTCGCTGCACATAAATTGAATACCGAATTTTAATAAATTCTTCATTAAAATTGGCTTCCGGTCACAAAGTGATGAATCAAAAGCGTGCACTAGTGCACTACACGCTGTTTATGGCAAAGGAACTTATTTGAACAGATTGTCTTTAAGTATTACCCAAGTTGCGCCTTTACCGCCTTCGTTGTAGTCAGGATGACCGGATGAGCCCAGGCGTTTGTCCTGTTCTATGAATTTGCGGACAAGTTCGCCTAAAACGGGGTCGGAGCCATGGGTATGAATGCCTTTACCGTGAACTATCATGATTTTTTTTATTTTGCGAATTTCACAGTCGGTAACAAAGGCATTTAATCTGCTCCAGGCTTCTTCCTGTTTTAATCCATGCAAATCGATTCGGGCTTCACAGCGCATTTCTACAAGGGAGGAACGGCTCTTATAACGTTCACGGGCTTCTTCCTGCTCGTTCAGGGAATCTTTATCGATTGTGCCGTAACGGCGGAGCCACAATTCCATGGGATTTATGCGGCGATCGCGTTCTGCATTGTAATCAAAACCTTCCCGCATTTTTTTAAGTGCTTTTTCTTCTGGTGTGGGAGCGTTTGCCTTTTTATGCGAAACGGTATTTTTTCCGCTTTCCTTTTGCTTTTTTATTGCGTTCTTTTGCTGAGTTTCCCACTGATCTAAAATGTCTCCAAAATCCATATACATTCCTT
>CAMHIV010000254.1 GCA_946185185.1 uncultured Treponema sp.
TAATTCCTAATTCACAATTCCTAATTAAAATGAAATGGAATATGTACGTTTAGGTAAATCTAATTTAATGATTTCTCGTGTTGCAATGGGAGCTATGTCGCTTTCTAAAGTTGGAAATGATGAAGAGGCGGCAAATCTTGTGCGCAATGCGTATAATGCGGGAATTAATTTTTTTGATACTTCGCGGACTACTCCGGATTGCGAAAAACTTTTGGGCAATTCCATCGGGGATATTCGTTCAAATGTTATGGTTGCAACTAAAACTGCAGCTCAGAGCGGTGCAGAAGTGTTGAGCGATGTTGAAACAAGTCTTAATGTGATGCACACAGATTCTATTGATTTATACCAATATGAATCAGATACTTTTGTTCCTCTTGAAAATGCACCCGATGGAATTTACAATGCTTTAAAAGGATTAAAATCTGCCGGCAAAATAAAGTCGATAGGTTTTGCAACTCAGGATTTGGATGCTGCAGAAAATGCGGTTCGTTCTGGTCTATATGATACACTTCAGTTTCCGTTCAGTATGCTCAGTCCTGATGCGACCAGAGCGTTGGTAAAGCTTTGCGAAGAAAACGATGTTGGATTTATTGCAATGCAGCCTTTGTGCGGTGGAGTAGTGTCAAATATTCCTCTTGCATTTGGATTTTTGCATCAGTATGAAAATGTTGTTCCATTGTGGGGCGTTGAAACCGAAGAAGAACTGAATCAGGTTTTGTATTTCAATGAACATCCTCCTGTAATTGATGAAAAATTTCAGGAAGACGTAGAAAGAATCCGTCAGTTCTTCAATTAATTTCTAAACGATTCTCAGGCGAATTCGCTTAAGTCCACAGAAGAAAAGCCGCCTGATTTTTCCTTTTCTTCTTCTTTTGCAGATTCCAGTGCTCTTGTAAGGTTTCGCATTTCGTGAGCCTGATTCATCTGTTTCTGGATACTTTCCTGCTCTTCTTTCGAAAGAACCTTTACAATTTTATTCTGGTCATCGTCTGTCTGAATTGAAATCGGAGAACCGTCTGCATCTCGTTCGAGGGCAAGCTGAATAATCGGGTTTTTCGGATTATTTGGAGCAACGTCTGTAACGATTCCAATTTTACCGTTTTTAAGTGAAACAAATGCGCCGATCGGGTAGAGCGAAAGACTGAAAAGCAAAGCTTTGATAACTGTAGGATCGTACTGGAGATTCTGGTTCTTAAGCATTTCTACCATTGCGTCAAAGGTTGTTCGTTCGGTCTTGTATTCGCGAGGTGCAGTGATTGCTTCAAACGAGCAGGCAACAGTAATAATTTTTGCGTATGAAGAAATTTTATTTCCCATCAGGTGGCGCGGATAGCCGTAGCCGTTTTCTTTTTCGTGGTGCTCGAGAACTCCAAGCTGAATGCTCAATGGAAAGTCTAATTCCTTCAAGATATTGAATCCAAGAACAGGGTGAGTCATAATTCGTGCGCGTTCTGCGTTAGTGATTGAACGGTCAGTTAAATAAAGCTGCGGAGGAAGGCGAAGCATTCCAATTTCATGAAGAATACATGTGATACCTAATTCAATCAGTTTTGAAAGAGCCATGTGGAGCTCAATTCCGATTGTGATTGCAAGCACTGTTGAGCGCATTGAATGAATTACAAGAAAGTTTTTGCTTCGGGATTCTGCAGAAGGTGTAATTCTGAGTACATAGCGTTTATTGTCTTTAATGAAAACGCAGAGTTCTTTTACTGTATCAGAAAGCTCTTGAATATTGATTTTTTTGTTTGTTGCATAATAGGTGTAAACGGAATTTATATAGTTCATGTATTCTGTGTAAACTTTCTGTACAGAATCCATGCGGGAGTGCTCTGTATTGATAAAATTGGCTGAACGGGCATCCTGAAGAGCTTTTTTTACGGATGCAGAAATGTTTTCTTTAGGTCTTTCTTCCTCTTCATTGTCATTAGATTTTGGAATTCCTATGTCGCCACCAAGACTGATAGATTCATCAGAATAACCTTCTGTGAAATTCCACTCGTTGAGAAGTTTAATAAGTTGATCTGAAACTGATACTGTTTTAGGAAGAAGAATAAAGTTTTTATCCAGCATCAAATCAGATTTGAACGAAAGATCCTTTTGTAAGGTATCAAATTTTACACTGCCCATTCCAATACTCCAATATCTTTATCGGAGTTAAATAAAAAAAACTTGAAAAATCTCACACATTTTTCAAGTTTTTTAAGGAAAGCACAAGTTTTACAGGCGTCTGGATGTCTATTTACCGTCCGTATAATTGCGACATTTTAAATATCGGCCTTGGAAAAACAAACTTTAGGGTAAAATTGGAAAATTTAAAAGTTTTTCTGCAGAAAATGGAGTAATTCCAGGTATTTTTAATCCGGACGGAGTAAGGGTGTAGACTTTGATTTGATTTAACTCTGCAATGCGGCTTTCGAACCACCAGGCAAACATTTTCATTTTTTTGTCTGTGAGTACGGTTTCACCGTTATAAGTTTCTGCAGGAACAGCGTTTCCATTAAACAGAAGTGGAAGGCTTTTTGTTTCCGCAGTTTCATTTTTGAAGGAGGTTCGGTGAACGTTTTCTTCAAAGGTACTGCCCTTTATGTGAGTTTGATTTTTCGGGAATGAAAGATCCAGTCCGCAGAGAAAAATTTCTTTTGCGCCGCATAAAACACAGAAATTAAATGCTGCGCTAGCAACCGAACCTCCGGCGCCAAGATTGCCTTTTGGAATAGAACCGTATTCTTTTGCCATAGGAACCTGGGAATCGCAGAGTATTATTTTTTTGCAGTTAAATTTGAATACTGCAGGATATGCCGCAATTTCTGTAATGAGTGTACTTTCCGGTGAACTAAGCCCGGCTATGTGGCGGTATGCCCAATATTGTGGATCAGTAAGAATTATATAATCCGGCTGAATTTCTTCCCGGAGTACTGCTTTGAGAGCTGTATCGACGCAAACAATTTTTGTGCGTTTTTTTAATTCTTTAAGGTGCGGTAAAATTTGTTCCAGTGAAGGTCCTGCGGCAATGAGTAAAAATGGAATGCCGGAAAAACTATTTTCCAATGAATCAACGCCATCCAGTGTTTTTAGAAAATGTGCATTTTTTCTGCAGTTTGTTCGCCATCGCTTTTCAAATTTTTTTAGAGTAGCTTTGTTTATCTTCTCTTTTTCAAGGTTTCGTTTTATAAGCTCGTGAGTATTTGAAAAATAAGCTTCTGCATGAGTTTCGTGAGCCTTTACAGAAAAAAATACGGTGTTTTCCAGTGAATGCTGATTTATAAGGGTTATGAGTTGTTCCGGCGGACAGGAAAGAGCAAGAATAAGTTTATTGCAATTAAAAAGTGTAGAAAAATCAACTAACAGCAGGGCGGAAAGAAAATGAGGAATGTCCGGCTCTACGATTAAGTATTGTTTTTCGGGATAAAGCTTTGCGCATTCCAGATCGGAA
>CAMHIV010000255.1 GCA_946185185.1 uncultured Treponema sp.
TTTCCTAAAATTCTTGGGAAAATTTCCCAAACAAAAACGGGACTTTTGATGTATACTTGGCACATGAGCAAAAGTGCTGCTTTTATATTGAAGCATGTTTTTAAAATTGAATTACTCATCATCTATGTGGCAATAATCAATTTTGGATTTTCCATTTATTTTAAGACCTACTCAAACAAAAAGATTTCGGAACTGGATTCTCAGATGCTCAAAATTCAGCTGGAAGAAAACAGCGGTAATTTTAATCATAATGATTTGATAGAAAAACTCACTTACGATTACGCGCCTTTTACTTATTTTGATGAAGAATTAAAAACTGAACTTTCAGGGATTATTGAACTTTTGGAAACAAATCAGAACACAATTGAGCCGATAATCACTTTTCAAAACAACATGCACCAGACGCAGACCCGCCTCAACCTTGGCTACGACACGCTTTTGTACTGCTCTCTCATCCTCATTATGATTGCAGTTTTTCTGATTGTAGAAAAATCATTTAAAAACAGAATTGACCTTCACCGCCTTAAAGTTATGAGCGAAGAACAGTCTAAAATCAGCCGCAACCTTCACGACGGTGTTGCTCAGGATCTTGCGGCACTTAAGCTTTATCTTGAAAAAGAAGATATTTCAAAATCAAAGTTTTATGCTCAGCAGGCTTTTAACGAAGTACGCTACATGATTGGAGCCTCACACTTAAATTTGAACGAAAGCTTTGAAGAAATCGTAAAAAAACTTACCGCTACACTCGAAGCAAATTACAGCATTTCGACAAAAGTTTATATCGGTTCAACAAAGCTTCAAAGCCTAAGCGAGAACGTTCAGATTGAACTTATCCGGATCCTGCAGGAAGCTCTTTCCAACATCAGCCGTCATGCAAACGCGAGCAATGTGGAAATCCGTTTTGTAGATGGCATCGATGACTTCCGCTTTATTATAAAAGATGATGGCAAGGGATTTTCGGAAGAAGAAGTTGAACTTAAAAACAAGCAGAGCGCAAAAAAGCATTACGGCGTTTCTAATATCAAAGAGCGCGTGGAACTTTTGGGCGGTACTGTCAATTTTATAAGCGAGGGAGGAACAACAATTGCAATCACAATTAAAGATTCTGTTCGTTGATGATCATGTGGGCTTACGCGACGGCATGACTCAGATGCTTAAAAATAAAGATTCCTCTTTTGATTTTGTCGGTGCAAGCGATTATGAAGGCGCAATCGAAGCATTAAAGGAAAACCGTGACATCAAAATTGCTATCCTCGATTTGAACCTCGACGGAAGAAGCGGACTTGAGCTTATTCCAGAAATAAAAAAACTTAAGGCCGATATTTCAATTCTGATTTACACGATGTTCAACGATGTAATTCATGTTGAAAACTCGCTGCTGAACGGTGTAAACGGCTACATCACAAAGGATGCAACGATTGATGAACTTGCAACTGCGATTACGACTGTTTCAAAAGGAAACTCTTACTTCAACAAAGCCGCAACTGAAATGATGCAGTCCATGCTGAACAATCACGGTCCCGCTCACAACATCACAAATGATTTGAGCTACCTTTTTGATAACTACAAATCACTTTCCAAAAAAGAGCGTGAAGTTTTTATTCTTCTTTCGCAGGACATGCACGTTGCAGACATTGCCAAAAAGCTTGGTAAATCAGAAAAAACTGTCATCAATCAGCGAACCGAAGTTTATTCAAAACTCGACATTAAAGACAGACACGACCTTCTTGAAAAAGCAAAACTTCTGGGGCTTATTGTATGAGCGGCAACTTAATAAACAGCAGGTTGCCGGACAAAAACTGGACACCGTGCAGAATAATATTTACAGTTCTCTTTACCGCCGTTTCAATCGGAATAAATTATCTAGGTTCATTTCTGGCAGGATTAATTGCTTTTCCGCTTTATCTTGATTCAGTAATGACTATTGCGGTAACAGCTTTATGCGGACTTGTACCGGGCTTAATCTGCGCCTTTGGTTCAAATCTGCTTTTGTTCATTTTTGCACACACGGGAATCTTCTTTTCTGCATGTCATCTTTCTACTGCTTTAATAGCCTGGCTGATTTTCCGCTCAGAAAGAAAAAATCATCCTAACGAAAAACTGCTTTCTTCTGACAGCTTTATGTGGGCTGGATTTTTAGCAGCAATCAGCAATTCAATTATCGGCGACACAATTTCAACTTTTGTTTATGGTGCAAACACTTCAATTCCGCAGGTAGATAACGCCGTTCAGGGAATCTACGTCGTAATCAGAAGCCTGCCGGTTGCAGCATACATAGGCGGCACAATCACAAACTTTGTAGATAAGCTTGTAAGTGCCACAATTTGCCTTTTTATTTATAGAGGCGTAAAGATAATACAAGTCAAACATAGCTAGCAGAAGTCTAGAAGGCTGGATTTTGGAATAAGGTCAGTTACTCTTTGTGCATCACTATAACTTACTAGAACTTCAGGCGGCATCAGCACCAGAAGGCAGTTGAAATTGAGATTCCCATCTACAGAACAGCTTTCCCAGCGCGACTTCTGCAGACGGATAAAGATACGGTTGGCGGCACTTTTACGATGATTTTTTTGTCATCTGCCACCTGGATACTCATTGAGCGTCGTCGGGATTTCTGGATTACGTAGGTTATTTCCATTACTTTGAGTTAATCTACCACTGAAAAGGAAGATAAGCCGCAACCACAGCCAGTATTACTGCCGGAAGCATATTTGCAACTCTGAATTTCTTCCCCCATACAAGATTTACTCCAACACAGAAAATTAAGATTGAACCTACCAGAGAAAGATAGGCAATTGCAAGTTCTGTCATTAATGGAGAAATAAGGCGGGCCAGCAGTGTTATAAGTCCTTCAAATATAAAAATAGGTATTGCAGAAAATGCACAGCCCTTTCCTAGAGAAGAGGTCATTACCGCAATAATGATTAAGTCCAGAACTGATTTTACGGCAAGTGTTGAAAAATCTCCTTTAATTCCGTCCTGAATGGCACCGACAATAGCCATTGCTCCAATGCAAACCGTAAGAGAAGCTGTAACAAAGGCATTTACAAATTGATTGTCACCTCCGTTGCCAGTTTTAACTTTAAGCCATTCACCAAAGCGTTCAAAGCCTCTTTCTATACTGCAAAGTTCCCCGATGATTGTTCCAAGAGCGAGCGTAAGCACCACCAGCATAGCCTTTCCGCTCAAGATTTTTCCTGCATCAATATTAAGCATTCCCTGCATGGATCCGGCAATCGCAATAAAAAGTACGCTGACTCCGCAAGCCTTAGTAAGAGAATCTTGTCTTTCTTCATTAAAGAGTTTTCCTGCAAAATGACCTATAAAACCACCTGCAACAATTGCACCAGTATTTATTATTGTTCCCAAACCAATCATATATTTTCCTTAATTTATTCTATCCCTGCACCTTATGCAT
>CAMHIV010000256.1 GCA_946185185.1 uncultured Treponema sp.
CTCTTCTTCGTCATCTTCTAGTTCTTCTCCGATATCATCTTCTTCTAGTTCTTCTTCATCGAATTTTTCCACTCCATTCAGGTAATCTTCGACAGTAATTGATTTCTTTTCCTTTGTGTAATATTCAAACCCTTTTTCTTCTGCAAGCTCGTGCCCGCGTTCCAGATATTTTTCGCAAAGATATTTTTGTCCAAGTCTTTGCATTGCAATTGCGAATTCATAGTAAATAAAGCAAACCTTGTGTGCCTGTGCACTTTTTATCGCAAAGAAATTTTCTGCGCTGGTTGCAAGGGATTCTTCTGCTTCGGTATAAAGTCCGTCTTCTGCATATAATAATGCCCGTATAAATGGAAGAAGAGGTTTATCTTCCATTGTGAGGTTTTCTTCGTTTTGTTCCAGCTGCGAATAATTTAGTTGGGCATGGATTATGTCGCCGTTTGAAATGTCAATTATTGTTTTGAAAGCAAGAATGTCCATGGAAGACGGCAGAAATGAATTATTTGTTGATTCTTCAAGATTGAAAATATGAAGAAAATGCAATAAGAGAACAAAACATTCGTGTGCAGTTTCATAGTGACGTGAAAAGAAAAGTGCGTAGCTTATATTTTTCATCACATCGATAACTTTTGAATAATCGCTTACGTTGTAGAGATTTTTGATAATTTCGTTTACCAGATTATAGGCATCTGTATATTTTGCCCGGCACAAGGATTCGTAAGAAAGACCGTTTCGAATGTTTATCATCGGTCCTAGTTCACCAATTTCTGTGCGGATTTTATTACACTCGTTGTACCAGTGCATTGCCTGTTCAGATTCACCGTAGTGGGAATGCATTATGCCTTTCCAGTGGCAGGCAGTTGAAAACAGGTGTTGATTTCCTGTTTTTTTTGCAATATCCATACAGTGTTCGATGTGGTGCTCGATAAACGGCCGTGATTTAGTATCATTTATCAGCTGCCATGGAATTGAAAGTCCGGTTGCTATGTAATTATTTAAAAATCCATGGCTGTCGAGCTGTTCCAGTGCTTCGATATATTTCCGTTTTGCAAATTCTCCGTCAGATCTTTTTGCAAACTGGAATTCAAGCATTGTAAGAAGTGCGTAATAGGCTGAATCTTTTTTGCATTCCAGTCGTTCACGGGCTTGGAGTGCATATTTTTTAGCAAATTCGCCGGATTTTTTGTGATAGAAAATTGAACTCAGATAAAAATATGCAGCTGTTGTAAGATCGTCATTTGCAGAAGATTCTGTTACATCATTCAGATAAAGAATGGCATCGTCTTCCATGTTGCAGGCCATGTAGTCCAGTGCAATTTCAAAGTAAAGAATTCTGTTTTGGTAGGCAGAAAAAGTAAATTCTGAAAGATTTTTTGTAATCCACGCAACCTGAACTTTTAGCTGCTCCAGAGACATAAAGATTCTGTTGTTGTGAAGCATATTAAATGTCAGCTTAAAGTCCGAAAAAAGTCTTTCCTCAAAGGAGCTGCTTCCATTGAAATGATATTCATGCTCATCCAGTGAATATGGAAGTGCATAATCCTGGTGAATGGTTCTTTCCTTTAAGAAAAGAAAATTTCTGTGGGTACTGTATTCTTCAAGAAAATTTAGAACTGTTTTAGGGGTATGATTTAGTGAAGCATGAAAGCTGAAAATCATTTTTCCATTGAAATCTTCTTTTTCTAGTTGCTTTAAAAGTTCAATGGAATCGCTGAAAATATTCTGTGCATTCATAAAGAAAAACTTTTTTGTGTTCAGTTCTTTTATGAGTGCGATTATGGCTTTAATGAATTGATTTATTTCGTAGGAGGTTTCGTTTTCAACAGGAAGGTCATAACGTTCTACGGCTGTTCCTGTTGAAAAATAAGAAACAAAGGATTCTGTCTGAATAGAATAAGAAACTTTTCGCAGTAAATCTGGAGAAGGCTTGTATTCATTAATTATATTCAGAAATGGCTTGAAGGGTGATACATTCTCTGCCAGGTCTACCACGATGAAATCCTTTTTAATTTCATCGAGAATATCCTGAATTATCGATTCGTTTACAGCAAGGTAACAAATCTTTTCCGGAGACTGTTCTATAAATTTAAGGACAATATCCTTTTGCTTCAGCTCTTTCATTGAACTAAATTATACACCCACCCGTATTGTATTGTCTAATTCTTCTTTGCGTCGCAGGCAGCCTTTACGAAGTCTCGGAAAAGTGGACCCGCTTTGTTTGGACGACTCTTAAATTCTGGATGGAACTGAACTCCAACCATCCATGGATGATCTGGAACTTCAACAGTTTCTACCAAATCACGTTCCGGATTTATTCCGGAAAGAATTAAGCCGCCGTTTTTAAAATCTTCTCTGTAAACATTGTTGAATTCATAGCGATGACGATGTCGTTCCCAGACAGTTGTTGAACCGTATGCTTTTTCAACCTTTGTTCCAGGCTGTACTGTACATTCAAATTTTCCGAGACGGAGTGTTCCTCCAAGGATTTTCCCGTTCTGGTCAGGCATCAAGTCGATTACTGGATGAGTTGTATTTTCGTCCATTTCGCTTGAATTTGCATCAGCAAAGCCAAGAACGTTGCGCGCGTATTCGATGCAAACAATCTGCATTCCAAGACAAATTCCGAAATAAGGAACCTTGTGTGTTCGGCAGTATTTTGCAGTATTTATCATTCCTTCGATACCGCGTCCGCCAAATCCGCCTGGTACAATTACTGCATCTGCATCCTTAAGGCGAGCTTCTGTGGCTGCATCATCTGTAAGTTCTTCAGAACTTACCCAGTCGATGTCGATAGCCGCAAGATTTTCTATACCGCCGTGAATCAAAGATTCAACTACAGAAAGATATGCATCGTGAAGTGCTACATATTTTCCAACAAGCGCAATTTTTACGGTTTGTGTTGGATTGTTGAATTTATCAACCATTTCCTTCCAGTTTGAAAGATCTGCAGGTCCTTTTTTGATTCCCAGGGCTTCGCATACAGCTTTGCCGATTCCTTCGTTTTCCAGCTGAAGAGGGACTTCGTAAATAGATCTTGCATTTAAATTCTGGATAATGTGATGAGCATCTACGTTACAGAAAGAAGCAAGTCGTTCCCGGGTTGCGTCATCAATAGGATGCTCTGTTCGAAGCATGATGATGTTAGGCTTGATTCCAAGCTCCTGCAATTCCTTTACGCTGTGCTGTGTTGGTTTTGTTTTAAGCTCGTGAGCTGTTTCTATATAAGGAACAAGTGTAAGGTGAATGTAACAGCAGTTTTCTTCGCCAACTTCGTATTTAATCTGGCGGATTGCCTCTACGAATGGAAGTGATTCGATATCGCCGATTGTTCCACCGATTTCTGTAATGATTACATCTGCCTTTGTTTCTTTTGTTGAAAGGAGCATGCGGCGTTTAATTTCTTCTGTAATATT
>CAMHIV010000257.1 GCA_946185185.1 uncultured Treponema sp.
AACTTGATCTTGAAAACCAGTTCAACAGTCAGGCCCGCGTTATAAAAGAAAAAATCGCAACTCTTGAAATCCGCCGAAAATCAATTGAAGAAAATATTGAAAATCTTCAGGACGAAATTGACGAACAGGAAGCAGAACTTCATTCAAAAGAAAAACAGCTTGCAGAAGTTGATAAAAACATCACTGATTTCCAGGAAAGCATTTCAACTGCAGCAACTCAGATTACACAGAATGAACAGAAAGTTTCGGAAAACCGGGAAAAAATTCTAGAATTAGACGAAAGCCGCAAAGAACTTCAGAAAGAACTTGCTTCTATCACAGAAGACATCGTTACAATGCTTGATTCAAAGCTCAAAGACGCAGGTTTTTCTGGAAAAGCAATGCAGGACGCAAAAGAAAATCTTTTAAATTCTGTAAGCAAGCTCAAAATCTTTGCCGAAGGTCGAAAAAATGTCTTCAACGATTTTGCATCCCAGAATCACAGCGCAGAAGAAAGTCTTAAAAATGTAAAAGATGCTGCACAGGCATTCGAAGAAGCTGAAAATCTTATCTCCGAACTTGAAGTAAATCTTTCGGAATACGAAAAAGCAAGTCCTGCATTTATCACAGAATTCCTTTCACCGGAAGGAATCATGACAAAAAAACGCGAAATCGATGCAAAGATTTCTACAAATCACGAAAGTATCGAAAATATCAACAATGAAAACGAACGTCTCAGAACAGAAAATTCAGAGCTTGCAGTAAAAATTGACGAATATAAAGAAACCTGTAACCGTCTTAGGGTAAATAAAGCTCAGATGGAAACACAGATTCAGGCAGCACTCCAGCAAACAAGTCTTCTTCGGCGGAATCTTGTTTCAGAACAGAACACCTTGCGCACAACTGACGAAGAACTGGACACAGAAAATAAAAACGCAGAAGAACTCTCAGAAAAAATTGAAGAAATTCAGTCTGAACTTGCAGAAATTGAACATCGCGGTCTAAAGCTTGCAGATGAACTTAAAGAACTCGATGCCAAAATTGCAGAAAATAATTCAAATGTAAGCGGAAAGAAAGACCGTCTTATCAAAAAACAGGAAGAACAGAATCGCTGTCAGGCCCAGTTTGAACGGCTTACACTTTCTCTCAACTCGAGTGATACAGAAATCCGCAACCTTAAGCAGAACTTTCAGGAACAGCATAGCCGTGACCTCATGGAATTTGAGGAACACATGTACAAAATCACAAAACCTACTGCAGAAATCCGTGAGCAGCTTGCAGAAGCAAAAGAGCAGCTTCGTTCCTGCGGTCAGGTAAACCTTATGGCGCCTGAAGAATTCAATGAAGTAAAAGACCGCTATGAACGCCAGAAGGCAAATTATGAGGATACTCAGAAATCCCTTGATAACCTCATCCGTGTAAGTGAAGAGATAAAATCAAAATCTTCTGAAATGTTCCTCGAAACATATAACAAAATCAAAAAGAATTTCCACAACATGTTCCGCCGCCTTTTCAACGGTGGTCGAGCAGAACTTCGACTGGAAGATCCTCAGAACGTTCTTACAAGTGGTATTGAAATTCTTGCACAGCCGCCTGGAAAGAAACTTGAAAGTATCGGACTTCTTTCCGGTGGTGAAAAAACTATGACAGCAGTTGCACTTCTCTTTGCAACCTATCAGGTTCGCCCTAGTCCATTCTGTCTTTTGGACGAAATTGATGCCGCTCTCGACGACAAAAACGTTTCAAGCTTCGTAACAACTCTCGAAACCTTTGCAAACGTATCGCAGTACATCGTAATTACCCACAACAAAAAAACAGTTATGGGCGCATCAACTATGCTCGGAATCACGATGGAAGAAAGCGGTGTCAGCAAAATTATTGCACTTCGCCTTGATGAAGATATAAAAATTGGTGCAAAAGTTGACCGTGACTCAGAAAACTTTATTGAGGAAGACGTTCCTCCGGAAGAAAACACATTTATTCCTCCGCGCCCGCCAAAGCGAATCTATAATCCTGACGGAACGATTACTGATCCTGAACTGGAACGCATCAAAAAGGAAGAAGCTGAACGGATAGCTGAAGAAAAGCGTCTTGCAAAGGAAGCAAAAAAAGCTGCCGAAGAAGCTGAAAATGCGGAAGAATCATCAGAAGAAGCGACTGTTGAAATTTCAACTGATGAGACTGATAAACAGGAATAGCGGAATAAATGATTGATTTCGAAGAATACATTGAAAAACTAAGGGATCTCATCGAAGATAACAGAAAGATTGTAATAATATCTTGCGCAGGTCTCTTGTTTGTATTCGTAATTCTTGCTTTTTTTGTGGCACGAAGCGACATGAAGGCTAAAGCTGCCAAAAGGAACAGAATCGAAGAAACTAAACTCGTCATCGATCAACCCCTGATGATACCAGAAGGTCCGATTGTTCCTTCCGGATACATAACTAACCGCAAAACAGAAAAAAATTGGTCGGATGAAGAAGTTGAAAATTGGTTCACCCAGCCCGATTCAGAAGAAGTTGAAAAATTGGGCAAGGCAAACGACCGCATTATAAACGAAATAATCGGAGCTGCTCCATGAGCATGAATAAAATACGATTTGCTATATTTTTACCCGTTTTCCTCGTTTTTTTTGCCTGTGCCTCTGTACCAAAAACACAGGAACCTTCTGTTTCTGAAGCAGTTCAGGAAACTATTTCTGAAAATGCTGAAACAGAAAATAATGTAGAATCAGAAGAAAACAACAACGAAACTTCGGAAGAACCTGAAAATACAGAGTTGGAAGATTCTGTTTTAGACGAAGAAAAAGTCGTTCCAGATGAACTTGAAGAACTTCCTGTTGAAGAAAATCCGGAAACAGATGACGAATCAGAAGCTATTGTAATCGAGGACGAACCGGAAGTTCTTGAAGCCGAAGAATATAAACAGGATGAAATTGCCGTAAATGAAGAATCAAAAGAAGATTCTTCAAAAAATAACGAAACAGAGCAGCAAAAAGAAAACGAAATAAATGCTGCTGGTGAAAATTCAGATACCACACAAATTGAAGAAACCCCGGAAAATACAGATTCTTCTATCGAACCTGATACCGAACTTACTTCTGAAGAAGATAATTCTGCTGAAGATATTGAAAATGCAGTCGTAGAAGAAATTAAGCCTTCTAGAACCATAACAATTCCGAAAAATCAATTTATCGATATCTATTATCCTGGAAAAGGCTGGATTTATCAGGGTTGTATCGATGAAGAAGGAAATATTGACTCCCGCAATAAATATTTTGTTTTTGGTGGCCGAAAACTTGGCGGCGAAGACCAGTGTTTCACACTCCGTTCAAGAACAGCAGGAAAATATATTCTTCATTTTGATGCAGGGGATTTATTTTCAGATAATTTAGT
>CAMHIV010000258.1 GCA_946185185.1 uncultured Treponema sp.
TATAAAAAGAAGAAAGAGGACAGTCAGAATCTGCAGGATTTTTCACACTCGCACGAAGCCGAGGAAATTTGCAATCAACCTTCCAGGGCTGGTCCCCGCGGTTACTTCCATACATAAAGCCCGGAAGATAAAAGCGCGAGTCTGAACCGGCCGGACATTCCGCCCCCGAAACCCCATCACTCCCAAACGCAAGCAGCACGATACCTTCAAAATCACGCCCACTGTCATTTTTCACGGAAACCTGAACTTTGTAAGGAGAAGCCAACGAACCATCCCCTTCGACTACCTTCTGCTCCACCGAAAGCCCATAAACTCCGGCATCGTCATAATCGCAGGAATGCTCTTTTACAATCTCAAGATGGCGTGCTACATCAACTGCCCGAACAGAAAACTTCATTTTAGAACTCCACTTTCTACTTATAGTTTCTCAATTATAAATTATACAAGTCACTTCGAAATAGAAAAATGTAAAAATCTCTCTAATTATTGTAATTTACAGTTAAACGTTTTACTAAACCACACAAATGCATTATAGTGAAAATATGAAAAAACTTTTAGGATACACACGAGAACCAATTGATAATGTTTATTATGATGCACGCCTGGCTTATAGCCTGCATCTTGCTGTTGGAACTGATGCAGATGCTGCCTTCACTGCCCTCAATCATAATTCGGGAGTTCTTTTTGCAAAGGCAACTGAAAATGCTGATGGAAGCCTGAACCCGAAGACTATTAAAGAGCCTGTGATTTTCAAGCCAGCTGACGGCGGGACAGACGGCGATTTTGTTTTTGCTGTTGCGGCTTTGCGTTTTGGCGGCGATGGCGAAGATGATCCTGTAAGCGCTGGTAAAGCCTTTTTGTTTAAGACTTCTGATTTTCTTGAATATACCGATGCCGAAGAAATCACTATTGATGAATATAATAGAATAAAGAGCCAGAACGCCACTCCAGCCGCCGCCCTCGAGCATGCAGCCCGCGGAATCGAAGGTGCTCATCCTCAGAATATAATTGAGATTCCTGACGAAGTTTACGATCGCCTTGTTAAGAAACTTGGCGAGCGAGTAAACTGCGGAATTGAAATCATAACAAGCGGCGAAGGTCAGCCACGCGACAAGCTCGGAGACCTCGACCCAGCCACCGCTCACGACCATATCGAACTCACCTCCCCATCAGATCTTTCTGATATCAAAGCCCTGGCCCACTACAACGACGGAACAGCCGCAATCAAAAAAGTTGACTGGGACCTCACTTCCGTAGACTTCTCAAAAAAAGGCGAACAGCTTTTGCGAGGAAAAGTTCATCAGGAGCATTTTGACTTCCCGATTGCCCGCGACCGTGCCGACCCTGACGTTTGCCTCTGGAATGGCAAATATTATTTCATCGCCACAAACGATGCAGATCAGAACCACACACTTTATATCCGCGAGGCAGACACACTGCAGGGCCTCGTAACAGCACCCGAAACCCTCCTCCTGGATTCTACAAGCTTCGAAGGAATCGGCGGACTTTTGTGGGCACCAGAATTCCACGAAATCAACGGACGCCTCTATATCTTCCATGCGGCAACTCCGGGAGAATTCTTCTGGGAAGAAAGCCACATCATGAGCCTGCGCGAAGGCGGAAATCCGATGAATCGCGAAGACTGGTCTGCACCAAAACGCGTTTGCCGCAAAGACGGAAGCGACATCTGCGAAGCCGGAAAAGAAATCACACTGGATATGACCTGTTTTGAATGGCAGGGCGACTATTACGTAATCTGGTCGCAGAGACAGTTCCTGCCAAAGGACCTGGGCGCCTGGCTTTACATTGCAAAGCTGAATCCGGACGAGCCATGGAAGCTTGCGAGCGATTCTGTTGTTCTTTCAAAGCCAGACTACGGCTGGGCAAACAATCACACTTTTGTAGACGAAGGCCCATTCGCTCTGATTCGCGGAGACAGACTTTTCATCACCTTCTCGAGCGCCGCAGTTGATACTTCTTATGTTGTTGGATTGCTTCAGATAGAAAAAGGCCGCGACCTCCTGGACCGCAAAAACTGGAAAAAGACAGGCTACCCACTTTTGACCTCGCGCAGCATGCCGGGTGAATTTGGAACAGGCCACAACGCCTACGTAATCGACCCGGACGGCGAAATCTGGAATACCTATCACGCCCGCCCTGGTACCGACGCTCCACGTTCAAGCGGAATCCGCCGCGTCCATTTCGACATAGACGGCGAGCCAGTCCTCGACCTGACCGAAGACCACGACCTCCTGCCAGAGTTCAAAGACGTAGAAATCAAGGTGATTGTTAAATGATTTTTTCCATATAAACCATATCATACCAGCGGTCAAACTTTTTGCCGCAGGCGTGGAAGTGGCCGGCCAGTTTAAAGCCCATCTTTTTGTGAAACTTCATGCTGTCAAAGGTAAGATACTCATCAGCCTTCTTTGGCGGAACGGCAATGCAGGCATAGAGATTTCTGATTCCCTGTGCCTTCAGCCGCTCTTCAAGGGCATCATAAAGAGCCCGTCCGCAGCCACCACGGCGTCTTTCCAGATCAACATAAATAGAAAGCTCAACCGAATGCTTGTAGGCCTCCCTCGCATGAAAGACACCCGCATATGCATAGCCGATAATCACACCGTCAGAAATCGCACAGATGTAAGGATACTTTTCCGATATATTTACAATCCTCTCGCGAAACTCCTCGAGCGAAGGAACCTCATATTCAAAACTGATGGCAGTATTTTTTACATAATAAGAATATATTTCCAAAAGCCGTCCGGCATCCTCAGGCCTCGCAGTTCGTATTTCAATCATTTTCCTAGTACTCCGTTTGCAATAATTTACCCTTGTATCCCAAAATCTTCAATATCCAGAACCTTATATCCCGCCTTAATGCAAAGAGCCGCAAAGATCCCCTGCCCCTCAATCTTCCGCCCGGAAAAAGTGCCGTCATAAATCTGCTTAATCCCACACGAAGGGCTCCTGCTCTGAAGAATAATCAAATCAGGCTTTTCCTTTTCCACAATCTCAAAAGCCCTCAAAGCCCCCGCCTCAAATTCCTTAGTGACATTCCTGCCTTCAGTGTTTACAACCTGCCCCTTCTGAATTTCCGCCGGAGCCCGTGGAGTTGGCAGCCCACCCAAAACTTCCGGACAAACCTTAACCACCTCATGAGCCGCCAGAAATTCCACCAGCCTCTCATTAAGATTGTTCCCACCGTTATATTTACAATTGTCGCCCACAAGACAGGCACTGACCAGGATTTTCATTTTCGTTCCTCAATTTTGCAAGGAGGGGAAAGCCTTCCCCTCGCCCGCACTTCGTTGCGGGCTACCCTTTCTTGCGG
>CAMHIV010000259.1 GCA_946185185.1 uncultured Treponema sp.
CTTCTGAAGGCAATAAGTATTTATATAATCTAAAGAACTGAGAACATAGCAAAGAAAACTTTTTCTTTTTATCTTCCGGCGGAGTAACTAGTATGTTTACAGCTTCTCTGATTTTTCTAATCTTAAGATTCTTATCATTTGTATCTGTAAGTTCAGAAAGATTAAATCCATTTTCATCTAGAAAACCAACAATAGCTTTACAGTTTTCTTCAACCTTTTTAACAAGCTCTTCGCGGCTAATAGTTGGTTTTATCTTCTTTGTCTTCTGTTTGTTGATCGTATAATCTGCTAGAGCTTTTTCCAGATACGGTACGATTCCAATGTAATCAACAATAAGACCGTTTTCTTTCCCTTCGTTAACTCGGTTTGCACGTGCAATAGCCTGCATCAATGTATGTTCTTTCAAAGGTTTATCAAGATACAAGGTGCCAAGACTAGGGACATCAAAACCTGTGAGCCACATAGCACAAACAAATGCAACTCTAAACGGATTATTTTCATCCTTAAACTTCTTGTCATAGTCTAATGTCTTTTCCATATATTGTTTATGAGGTTTTACATCAAGCCCCCATTTTGCAAAATGCTTTTCATCATCCTTGCTGGAACTAATGATTACATGCATTTCTGTTTTCTTCATCCAGTCGATTTTGTACTGTTCTTCAATCAGTTCCTGCTGGTCTAAATTCCTAGCATTTTTTTCAACTTCTTTAATCTTTTCCTGCCAATATTCCTGAACATAGTTATACATTCTAACTGCAGTAACTTTATCTACCGAAACAAACATTGCTTTGCCTGTTTGCCATAGGTCAGAGTAATGGTCTACAAAGTCTTTTGCAATTTTTCTTAAGCGTTCTTCACTGCAAATAATATGAAGCTGTTTTTTGATTTGATTTTTAAGATTTTCAATATCCTTTTCATCAAACTCATTTTCTTCATCTTCTTCTGCCTGCTGAATTATTTCCAGAAGCTTTTCATCAATGTCAGGATTTTCAATCTTTAATTTTTCACCGCGGTTTTCATAATAGAGTGGAACTGTATTTCCGTCTTCTACAGCTCTCTGAAAATCATATACCGATACATATTCACCGAAAGTTTTTACTGTGATGTTATCTCTTTCAAAAAGTGGAGTACCAGTAAAACCAAGACGGCTTGCTTCCGGCAGCATTTTGCACATATTCTCTGCAAAAATGCCGTTGTTTGTTCTGTGTGCTTCATCAGAAATCAAAAGAATATCATGGTCTTTGTGAATTGGACTTATTCCAGTTGTTTTATTGAACTTGTGAATAAGCGTAAATATATAACTTGGATTTTCATCTTTCAATTTTTTGTACAAATTATCGCCGCTTCTTGCCATATATTGAGCAGGCTTTAATCCCTTTAATACTCCGGCAGCTTCAAAAGTTCCGCTAATCTGTTTGTTCAATTCATTGCGGTCTGTAATGATTACAATTGTCGGTTTGCCACTAGAAAGCTTTCGGTGAATTTTCTGTGATAAGAATAAAATCGAATAACTTTTACCACTTCCCTGAGTATGCCAGAATACACCAATTTTCTTATCCGTAAACTTATGCTCTTTGTAAGATTCAAAAGCTCTGTTTACACCAAGATACTGATGGTTATGTGCAATTATCTTAATATAGTTTTCTGTAGATTTATCAAAGATAATAAAGTTCTCGAACAAATCCATGAAGGTTTTCTTATTGCAAGTTCCTTCAATCATGATATGCATCTGAGGTTCATTTTCATCTACATCATCATCTTCAGTTTTTCGCTTCCATTCACTAAAGAATTTAAATAAGGAACCAATTGTTCCCATTTTAGCTTCTTCGCCATTAGAAAGAATTGAAAATGCGTTGTAATAAAACAGATATGGAAAGTGTTCAATAGAACGTTTATAGTTATCCAGATAAGCAGTTTTTACATCAATATCAACACGCTTGAATTCTGTAAATAAAAGAGGAATTCCGTTTACAAAACCGATTAAGTCCGCTCGCATGGTTTCTTTATCAATTCGACTTGTCATCCAAAACTCTCGGACAGCAACAAAATAGTTTTCGCCAGTTTCATTGAAATTAAAGATTTTTGCAGTTTTCGAAACTATTTCTCCATTTTCATTTCTGGTATCAATTGAAACACCATCACGCAAGAGTTCATAGAACTTTTTATTCTGTTCTACAATCATATTGATGTCCGAAACCAAAGGATATGTCTCTAAAAGTTTTATAACCTCGAGAGCTGTTTCATCATTTTTTATCCAGTCATTATTATCTTTTAATGCCTTAATAAGATAAGGCCTTAAAAGAATATCTTCCTGACTTTCCCGCCCTAAAAATATATGGCGATTATCAGATTGAAGACCGATCTTTATGTCATTCCGAACTTGATTCGGAATCTCTTTTAAAAAGATTTCAAGCGTTTCTTTTGTGGAGTTATCATAGGCAAGATATGAATCCCAATCCAAAGAGTCAAATATTTCTGCAGCGTTTTCCTGAACAAGTCTGTCTTCTGAATAATCTGAAATCATAATACTTCCATTTACCTCGCACATGTCTATTTATGTATTTTATTCGTATTCTGCGTTTATAAGGCAGAATTCATCATTTGTTTTTATCATTAATAATACCATTAATCGCAACAATATCACATAGTTCGTATAATGCTCATTTTCATTATCATTTAAATATTCTATACCATGAGCATAAAGATTTCTTATTTTTGGATCATTAGAATAAACATCATTGTAGGCATAGAAGGTTCGCCACTTGAGAGTGTCACGCAAGAGTTCTATTGCACTGTTCTGAACAAGTTCGTTTTCGCTGTATTCGTAACTCATGATATCCTATTATACCTCACAATAAATGCTAAGTCATTCCAAAAAAAAAGCCAATATGCCATTCTGAAAAGCCAATATATCATTCTGAACTTGTTTCAGAATCTATTTCAACTTCTCCATTCATTAGTTTTGGAAGAAGTTTATCGCGGGCGAATTGAAGAAGCTGGATTTGATTTTGTAAAGATTTTATCTTATCAAAATAAGGAGCGGCTAGTTTTGAAAAATTTTCGAGTAAAGATTCTGGTGGAATAATTATTGGCATTGACTTTACAATCTTTGAATTAATCGCTGTAGAAATTGCAGATGTACTACCAAGAGAATCATAATGAAAGTTTTTCAAATATAAATATATGTATTCGCGAATAAACTTATTATCTGTTACAAAATGGGCAATTGCTTCATTTGTTGTCATTTCTTCTGTTGTTATAGAGACTCTTCCAACGGTTAACTTAAAACTGAGCAAA
>CAMHIV010000260.1 GCA_946185185.1 uncultured Treponema sp.
TTTCCGTGAGTTCTTTAGAGTTGATAAAGAAGGAGACTTTATACACGAAACAAACGTAAAACAGTTTCTTGATTTATTAACGAAAGAAGATACTGATTCAAATTATCCATATTCAACAGAAGAATACAGACAGAATTTTCGTCATTCACTTTGGATGATTCCAGGAGTAAAAGAAGCTAAAGCTTTAAGTAAACTTTTACAAGAGCACCCAGTTTTCAGCCAATTTGCAATTGCAAATGTAGCAGGTGACGGAGACGAAGAAGAGGAAGAAAAAGAAGCTCTCAAGAAGGTAGAAAAAGCAATCGGTCCAAATCCAGAGGATTCTTATTCAATTACTCTTTCTTGCGGACGACTCACTACCGGCGTAAGCGTAAAACCTTGGACCGCTTGTTTTATGCTGTCTGGTAGCTTTAATACTGCTGCAAGCACTTATATGCAGACAATCTTTAGAGTACAAACTCCTGCCGTAATTGGAGGAAAGCAGAAAGAAGAATGTTTTGTATTCGACTTTGCTCCAGACCGTACTCTAAAAGTAATTGCTGAAACTGCCAAAATCAGCAGCAAAGCCGGTAAAACAACAAACAATGACTGTGAGATATTGGGCGAGTTTTTAAACTTCTGTCCAATCATAGGTTTTGAAGGCAGTCAGATGAAGGCCTATAATACCGAAAAAATGCTTGGTCAGCTCAAAAAGGCTTATATTGAGCGGGTTGTAAAAAATGGTTTTGAAGACAGTTATCTTTATAACGATGAGCTTCTTCACATGGATAAACTTGCTCTTGAAGAGTTTTCAAAACTAAAAGAAATAATTGGTTCAACAAAAGCTCAAGGCAGTACAGGTGATATAAACATCAACGCTCAAGGTTTAACTGATGAACAATATGAATTATTACAGATGCCTGAAATCAGAGAAAATCCTGTTAGAGAACTTACCCCGGAACAACAAGAAGCATTAGCCCGCGAAAAAGAAATTAAGAAAAATCGCGATACAGCTATTTCCATTTTACGAGGTATTTCTATTAGAATGCCGCTTTTGATGTACGGAGCAGATTTACAGAAAAATCTTGATGGAACAGAAGAAGCGATTACTCTTGATAATTTTTGTGATTTAGTTGATGACCTTTCATGGGAAGAGTTCATGCCAAAAGGTGTAACTAAAGAAATCTTTGGGCAGTTCAAAAAATATTATGATTCAGATCTGTTCCGTGAGTCTGGTGTAAAAATACGAGAAATGGCTCGTGCTGCAGATAAACTTAGTATTGAAGAAAGAATTGAGCGTATAAGTGCAATTTTTGCTACATTCCGAAACCCAGATAAAGAAACAGTTCTTACTCCTTGGCGTGTTGTAAATATGCACCTTACTCAAAGTCTTGGAGGATGGTGTTTCTATGATAAAGATTATAATGAGCAAATACTTGAACCAGGATTAATAAAACAAAATGAAATTACTGATGAAGTTTTTAAAAAGAATACACATATTTTGGAAATAAACTCTAAAAGCGGTTTGTATGCCTTGTATTGTGCTTATAGTGTCTATCGCACTCGGGCAAAACTTGAGCTAGGCCCTAAGCCTACACGAGAAATGGAAATTGATTTGTGGAAGAAAGTTCTTGCAGAAAACATTTTCTTAATTTGTAAAACTCCTATGGCAAAAAAGATTGCGCAAAGAACTTTGGCCGGATTCACAGAAACAAAAGTAAATGCTCACTACTTTGAAGACCTTGTGAATCAGCTGAAAAATAAACCTGAAAACTTTATAAGCAAAGTGAGCAAAACAAATTACTGGAAAAAGGATGGAAATGGAGATATGAAATTTGATGCAATAGTAGGTAATCCGCCATATCAGATTATGGCAACTGGAGACGCAAACGGTTCAGATCCGATATATCATCTTTTTATTGATGCCGCCTGCAAGCTTGGCGAAAAGGTAAGCTTTATTCATCCTGCAAGATTTTTGTTTAATGCTGGTAAAACTCCGAAAGACTGGAATGAGAAAATGCTTAATGATGAGCATTACAAAGTTGTTCAATATTGGGCAAACAGTGCAGATGTTTTTCCAACTGTAGATATAAAAGGCGGTGTCGCAGTTACATATTGGGATAAAAATAAGACCTTTGAAAAGATTGGAACTTTTGTTGCTTATGATGAATTACGAACAATATTAAAAAAGGTTCTTGAGAGTAATTTCAAAACTTTTGCTGATTTAGTTTATACACGAACTTTATATCGTTTTACGGATGTATTATACAAAGAAAACCCATGGGCAGAATCCAGGCCAAGTAAAGGTCATTTATATGATATGAGTTCAAATGCCCTTGATATGTTCCCTGAATTGTTTTCTGATGAAAAACCAAATGATGGAAAAGAATATGCCAGAATTTACGGACTTTCAAATAAAAAGAGAGCTTATAAATGGATAAAGAAATCTTATGTCAAACTCCCTGATAATTTTGATTTTTATAAAGTTCTTGTTCCTGCAGCAAATGGTTCGGGCGCGATAGGCGAAGTCCTATCGACGCCCGTTATCGGGCAGCCCGTTATCGGGCATACGGAAACATTTTTAAGTGTTGGAAAATTTAATACACAAGAAGAAGCCGAAAACTGCATGAAGTATATAAAAACAAAATTTGCTCGTGCAATGCTTGGTACACTAAAAATTACTCAACATAATATTCAAGAAACATGGCTTAATGTTCCATTACAAGATTTTACCACAAACAGCGACATTGACTGGAGCAAGTCGGTTTCAGAAATAGATAAACAACTCTACTCAAAGTATAAGCTTTCCACTGAAGAAATTGACTTCATTGAAAAGAATGTAAGAACTATGGACTAAGAGGAAGCTAAGAAACAATGGATGATAAAATAAGTGAAACTTCTATATTATTAAGGTGTAAATCTGATTTATTTGAAAAGGTTGATTTCTTTCTAGGAGCTGGAGCTTCAATTTCTAGTGGAGTTCCAAGTGGACGAGAACTTGTTACAAGATTAAAGAAATTATATTACACCACTAAAGAAAAAAAAGGACCTGTTTCTGTTGCCGAATTGGATGAGTATTTTAATAATCAAGATTCTTTTCCGAAAAAAGGGGCAGATAGCGAGTATTCATTTTATTTTGAAAAATGTTTTGAAAATGAAGAACAAAGAGATGCTTATATTCAAAACATACTTAAAGCCAGAGAACCTTCCTCAGGATATAAAGATTTAGCTGCAATATTGTCATCTAAATTTGCAAAAACAGTATGGACAACAAATTTTGATAATTTAATAC